>NZ_JBFUIN010000831.1:0-1264 GCF_056401855.1 Bacillus sp. P4_D3 | reverse complement strand
CTTCTAACGAGTCAATTAAACGATAAACAGATGTTTTCGGCATATTCGTAAGCTGAACCATCTCTGTTAAACTTAGCTCCTCATGCTCATAAAACAACTCCAAAATATCCATTGTCTTAACTGCCGTTTTATTTATACTCATCCTATCTCCTTTAAGTTCCGAATTTCGGAACTTAAATTCCGTTTTTCGAAACAAACCTATAATTTAAAATTATAAAATATTCTTTCAATTCTATCAATATATTTTTCACAAACAAAAAAGTATGGAAGAATATTTCTCCCATACTTTTGCTTTACTTTATAACGCTCTCACTTGTTTCAACGGCCAGAAAACAGCTTGTCCTTTTCCGACAATTTCATCTTCTGAAATAAACCCAAACATACGACCGTCTTTAGATACTTCACGATTATCTCCTAAAACAAACACTTGGCCTTCTGGCACTTTCGTTTTCCCTGTGATTTGTTCTAACGTAAAATCAGGAGTTAATACACGACCTGACGCCTTTTCTTTAAATTCTTTTAAATACGGTTCTTCCATCGCTTTTCCGTTTACATATAAAACATCATCTTTATACTCAACTGTATCACCTGGTAAACCAATTACTCGTTTTACTAAATCGTACCCTTCTTTTCCGTGGAAGACGATAACGTCAAAACGGTCTAACCCGCTTATACTATAACCAATCTTATTCACGAGAACTCGCTCATTATTTTCTAAAGTTGGCATCATCGACTCACCTTGTACTAATGACGGCGTAAATAGCACCCCACGAACGATAAAGGCAATCGCAAGGGTAATACCTATCGTTTTAATCCATGAGATCAATTCTTTCTTCGTATTCGTCTTCATCGTCTCTCCTCTTTCTTAAATACTTACTTTATTATTCCAACTAACTCTTGTACTAACTTTAGGTCAATTTCAGAAAAACATGACTTACCTTCTCTAACCGCTGTACCTACATGCGCCTGCCTAATTCCAGTTTCATCTAGTAATTGTTTTACATTCTCTTTCGTTACTCCGCTTCCGACAACAAGCTGTATATTCCCTTCACTTTCCTTTTGCATCTCTCTGAGCACCGGAATATTATCTACTACATTTCCTTGTCCGCCTGAAGTTAACACGTGAGTAACTTTATTGAATTTCTTCAAAGCTTTCATCGCTTCTACTGGATTTTCTGTATCATCTATCGCACGGTGATACGTTACATTTATTCCATCTACAACAGATAATAAATCTGCTAATTTCTCTTCATCAACTTCATTT
>NZ_JBFUIN010000830.1:0-1264 GCF_056401855.1 Bacillus sp. P4_D3 | reverse complement strand
GCGGAAATCCGCTCCTTTTTTTATTTTCCCTACTATTTTTAGGAGATTTATATGAATAAAGGCGAACGAAAGTTCTATTAATAAAAATCTCACTTCATATTTTTCTGGAATATATGTGAAACATTGTATAAAATAATCAAGAAAGTCAAAAATTATAGGGGGAAACTTGTGAAGAAAAGTAAGAGTTTAGTAAGTATTTTAGGAGTGTGTATCATGTTGTTTTCTTTTTGTTTCCAAGGAAATGTACAGGCAGATGTAAATACTGTTCAATCTGGAAAAATAAAATCAGGAAACGTAACGGTATGGGAAGTAGGAAATGTAGCGAAAGTGTTAGCTGATGTAGAGCGCTTGAATTTAAATACGGTGAATGTACCGATTCAAGTTGATATTCCGAATGTGAATTCGGCTAATATGGTAATTAATCAGGCGMAAAAGAAACAAGCTATTATTTTAATTCAAGAATTATTAAAACGTAATATACAAGTTATAGTGGAACCGTTCCCATTTATTCAGCAAGGAAATATTGGAGAGACGGAATGGAACCCGAGTAATATTAACGATTTCTTCTGGAATTGGAAAACGGTTGTTTTACAAGATATTTTTAATTCCATTACAAGTAAGTACAATGTTTATGGGCTGAAAATCGCTTCTAATTTCGTTAATATGGAATATGCAGAAGGATATTGGAATGATACGATTAATTTTGTTCGCCAGCAGTATAAAGGAAATGTTTTGTATCAAATGAACTGGTGGTTAACTGCAAGTTGGGATCCTTCTTTTGAGGCGAAATTTAAAGAGAAAATAAATCGCCCGTATTTAAAAAAGGTGGATATCGTAAGTATTGATAGTTGGTTTGAAGTTTCAGGGAAAAGAAATCCATCATACGAAGAAGTAAAACAAAGTTTATTTGCGACGACAGTATACAATCGTGGCCAAAATGTCGTTCAGCAACTTGAGAAATTACATAAAGCAACAGGAAAGCCAGTATATTTTGGTGGATTTAACGTTCCAGCACGTGAACTTGGACTACAAAGCCCGTGGAACCCAGATGTTACGAATGTGTTTTCAAAAGATGTACAACTTAACGGGTGGCGTGCTTACCGAGATGTATTAGAACCGAAGCTGTATTTTAAAGGTTTTTCAATTTGGTTTATTGGCTCTAATGATAGTAATCATTCATATCAAATACATAGTAAAGAAGCAGAGGCAGTTATTAATGGATGGTATCGAAAATAAATTTTATAAAATAGGTAAGTTTTAGAAT
>NZ_JBFUIN010000829.1:0-1267 GCF_056401855.1 Bacillus sp. P4_D3 | reverse complement strand
ATATATACCTAAATTCTCTCCCTTCACTCTCCTCATACTGTTTCGTTAATTGAATAAATTCTACTATAGATTTATTCGGTTCCACAGGGTCAAGGACAACTAATTTTGTACCGTAAAAGCCTTGTATGTCTAAGAACCAATAAGAATTAAAGTATTCTTTTATCGCATCGTGAATATTTACACTCAGTTCTTTCTCAATTTCTATAAAATTATCTATCTTATTTTTCTCAAGAGGTTTCCAATATACATATCCTTCTTCATCTGGATTACTTAAATATAATAAAGGATCCACTTCTGCATCCCACGGTACTTTAGGATACGTTCCATATTTTTTCTCCCATACATTCATAAGTGCTTTAAAATACCGCTCTAACTCTTTTTTTATTTCCATGCCATATCCTTTGCACTAACACCTAATAAGATTTCATTTCATACTGGATTATTAGCAATTGAAAAATAATTAGGCTTCATGTATATTCTCCTTAATACTAATAATAAAGTTATATAGCGATTCTTATTGCTTTTTCGCTATGAATCCTTTCAATAGTTCCTACCTTATTTACACGTATTCTCTCGATTAAAATCAAATGCTGCTTCAACACCATTTTTCAGTAATTTTTGTAATAACGTATCCAATCCATCTTTGAAATAACATTGGATTTCCTCTTTATATAATGGTAATAGAGTATGGAAATAGATCGGCCAGTCACCCTCTATTTTTTTACCATCTTCACGAAATTCCATTTTAAATGCATCCGAACATTGTGGCAACGGTGGTACAACCATAACACCAGAAAATTCCGTCTCTTTACTATATGGATAAAACGGTGTATTTGAATCCCATTTCCCTTCAACTGATTGAGCTTCATACATCCGTCCCTCTGATTGATTCGAAAATACAAGCCATTGCCCTAATCCATATCCATTTTCCCTTACCTCTTCCCCAAACTTTCGTAAAAGGCGCAAGGGCCAACCGTATTTCGCACTATCCAAAACAGACGCTGCTACTTCCCACTCCTTCGGCAGGTGCATGACAAGTTCTGCATAACCACTATCTACACTTGATGGAGCTGGCATACGGAAATAGCTATTCCGATATGTTATTACTGTATTGTAATCTACTGTTTCATTTGGACCGACATTATATAATTCTATATCAGTAATTATTTTTGAATTTGCTTCTATATGATTCGTAATTTGACCATAATGTTGCTGAATATGTAATTTATAATCTTCAATGGATGTCGGGCGTATTACTGGGTTATTT
>NZ_JBFUIN010000828.1:0-1269 GCF_056401855.1 Bacillus sp. P4_D3 | reverse complement strand
ATCTATATCGTTGGACCGATAATCTATTAATAAGAATGACCTTTCTAAAGGAATGTTTAAAACGTATAAAAGCCACTTTCCTTAAATGAAGAGAAAAGGGCTTTTATAATTTAAAGTTACTTATTTCTATTTTTATGCTGTAAATTTTACTAATCCGCAATTACTCATTTTCTTTTTTCTCTTTTCTTTCTTCGGAAGGTTCTTCAGTTGGATCTGGCTCCTGTTCATCCTTTTTATTTAACTCATTATTTTTTTCTTTAGAAGGATCTTGCTGTTTATTCTCATCCTGTTTTCTTTGCTCAGAAGGTTCCTCCGTTGGATCTGGTTCCTGTTCATCCTTTTGAGCTGTATTACACCCAAATAGCAGTCCTACTGTAAATATGCTTGTCATACATATAGAAAGTATTTTTTTATACTTCAATTAAAGCACCTCCTAAAATTAATATCCTTTGTAGTGTTTCCTATTAAAGATTAAGATTATCCATTTTTTTATCCCATTTATTCAAAACGCAATTATTATAAAATCTTGCATACTTTTGGACAAACTTTTTTGCGCTTGTAAAAAAGTTTTTTTGCATTTCCCCCTCTAAAATTGCTAATATAGTAGAGTAGAACTTTTATAGAGAGTAGGAAAATTATGCACAATGGAATTCGGATGACAACTTTAATGAAAAGGGCTCTGTTGATTTGCGCCGGGGTATTATTTACATACGAAGCTGCTTACGGATCAACACATATCGCTCTAGCAAGTACAGAGGATGACGCTAAGTCTGTTCAACTTGTAAGTGAAATTCAAACATCCCTTGCTCCGAAAGAAGCTCCAAAGCACTATAATGGGCAAGTTAGAAAAGTCGCTTACTTAACATTTGACGATGGTCCTGGAAAATACACAGCTGAGCTTTTAGATATGTTAAAGAGCGAAAATGCAAAAGCAACATTCTTCTTAATTGGTTCAAACGTGAAAGCTTTCCCTGATCTTGTAAAACGTGAAGATGCTGAAGGCCACTATGTTGGGATGCACAGTATGACTCATAACTACAAGAAACTTTATACAGAAGGTCACTACGTTGATGAAATGAAGGAAGACCAAGGCTTAATCGCTGGAGTTCTAGGTAAATCACCAGTATTAACTCGCCCATCTTACGGCTCAATGCCAGGATTAAATGAAGCCCTTCGCAACAAAGTTGTTGAGAACGGTTTAAAAGTATGGGATTGGACAATTGATTCATTAGACTGGAAATACAACAAAATGCCAATTGATGCTGCTTC
>NZ_JBFUIN010000827.1:0-1271 GCF_056401855.1 Bacillus sp. P4_D3 | reverse complement strand
TTTTTAGAGTCAGAGTCTATATTACGTGTTTCATTAGTGGATTTCAATTTTTTTGATTTGTTGAAAATTTGATTAATTATATGATGAAATAAGTAATTCAAAATGTGAAAAACTCTTGATTAAATACAAATTGAAAATAAAGAAAAACATAGAGAAAATAAAAAAGTGAGAACGTAGTTACTACTTCTCACTTTTCTCAAATGCAACATCAAACACTAGATTCTTTTAGCAACACTTATGATCTTGTCCAATAGCTAAACCGCTAAAAGATAGTGGACCAACAACATCTGCACTTGCACCACTAGTAAGGTTTTCTACAGTTAATGAATATTCGTGAGTCCCGCAGCTAACATTTTGATCTATAGCTTGAAATGTTTGCGCGTAAAATTGCTCAGAATCTGTAGATTCAATTCCTACTTGAGCGTTGAAGATTTCTGTATTGTCACGGAAAATTCGGAATAAAACTTGTGAAATCTCAGTTATACCTTCAACTCCAACTGTAGCGATTAATTCTACTCGATTATTACGTGAATCGCTTCTTGAAATTTTCAATTTAATATTTGCTAGAATTGCTTTATTTGGGGAATGGGGAATTGCAAAAGTTGTTTCACCCGTTTTATTTATTGGTTGAGTAGCTTGGTAATCAATGATATGAGTCATGTTCGTCACCTCCTCATATACTAAAATATGAAAGTAACGATGAATTAGCTTGGACATATACTAGAAGATGTTAATAGAATTGAGAATAAAGTTGAATATAGGGCGAGAATATAAAAGCATCAAGAAAGAATCACAATACTGTGAGGTGTATCTTGATGCTGTTTGTACATTAGGCAGAAAATTCTTCTTTACGTACTTCAAAGAATTCATTCCGGCGTAAGTAATTAAAAATTTTCTCTGAAACCTCTTTTTCCTCGGATATTAAGAAACGATGATCAAAAGCATAGAAAGATTGACCTTTAATTAATTTTACGTAGTATATTTTACACGCCTCCTTTAAATTAGGATTCTTAAATACTTTCTATTATGATGACCTATCTGGTTGTTAATAATACTTAAAGTTTCAAAGGGAAGAAGTATAAATTCAAAAAAACATTGAAACAGCTTACAAATCTGTAATGTTTTTGTCACCTTTAACGATAGTTAAAATTAACCAATATCTCCTATACTACAAATAAGTTACATAAAACAAGGAGGTAGAAAGATGGAGGAAGTAATTGGAGAAGTTGTAGCAGGGATTTGTGAATTTGTAGTTGAAGTTACGGTGGATG
>NZ_JBFUIN010000826.1:0-1273 GCF_056401855.1 Bacillus sp. P4_D3 | reverse complement strand
ATCCAGACCTGGATGTTGTCATTCGAACCGTTGACTTATCTGTTACTGCAAATGTTTATGAATTCTATGAAAGTCTTCAGGTTTATCAAATCGACACCTGGATTAATAATGCTGGATTTGGAAACTTTGCTTCCATTGGGGAGCAAAAGTTAAATAAAATTGAGACGATGCTTCACTTGAATATTGAGGCTTTAACCGTTCTGTCCTCTCTTTATGTACGTGATTATGCAGATGTTGAAGGAACTCAAATTATCAATATATCTTCAGGAGGAGGATATAGGATTGTGGCCGATGCTGTGACTTACTGCGCGACAAAGTTCTATGTAAGTGCCTTTACAGAAGGTCTAGCACAAGAATTAAAAGAAAAAGGAGCGGCAATGCAAGCAAAAGTGTTGGCTCCTGCTGCTACAGAGACCGAATTTGCAAAACGGTCTTATGATGTTGATAATTTTGAATATGATAATGTTGTTCCTAAGTTCCATACAGCTGAACAAATGGCCGGTTTCTTACTCAATTTATATGATAGTGAGAAGGTGGTAGGAATTGTGAATGGAGAAACGTATGACTTTGAATTAAGAGATCCAATGTATCCATATGTGATGAGTATAAGAAACTAGTTTTGGAAAATCTGAACATAACAAAAAACTGATAGTTCCTTAAGGGACTATTTAAACAAAAATCACCGATTTCCTGTACGTAAAGAAGTTGGTGATTTTTTTGTCGTAATGGTCGTGAAATTGAACATACACACTGTTTACATATTACAGAGGTGGCTACTTATATAAAAATTAAATAACAGTAGTTGATATTCATCCATTAAATAAGACGATTATATGTACTGATGTTTTTCGTAATAAGAGAATGTTTAAGTTTGGTGATGTAATTGAAGTGAATTAGAGGGGGAATAAAAATAATTATCTCTTCCTAACTTAATTATATCATGTAAATCACGTTCAAAATAGACTGTTTATTCTCATTTACTACTGCTACAATCAATAGCACATGAACAGTAAGGAGAGATGTTAAATGAGTTCTTTCGTTCTCGATTTTCAGGAAATAGAAAAAACACAGCTTTCGCTCGTTGGCGGAAAAGGATTGAATTTAGGGGAATTATCAAATATTCAAGGGATACAAGTGCCAGAAGGGTTTTGTGTTACAACGATAGGGTATGAAAAAGCCATCGAACAAAATGAAGCGTTTCAAGCTTTGTTGAGTCAATTAGCAATGTTAAAAATTGAAGACCGGGCTCAAATTGCTGAAATCAGTAAGAAGA
>NZ_JBFUIN010000825.1:0-1275 GCF_056401855.1 Bacillus sp. P4_D3 | reverse complement strand
ATACCACTGAGTCGTTTACTACGAGGAGAATACTTCATTCCTTTCTTTTTTTCTCTTACAGCTTGATCTTGTAATCGTTTTTKTTGCTGTTGTTTTGTTAACCGATGAACAATTACACGAGCTGGCACTTTATCAATCATTCCTACATAAGCATCAGCCATTTCACATGTTTGTCCTGGTTGAAGGGATTTCATTAAAGTCTCCATATCTATCTGTATATACTCTGTACCTTTCTTAATTCTTCYRTCTTGAAAATAATCAGGGTTAGGATTTTTTTGATACATACGTGTATTCGACTTGATACGAGAGATATAGTAGGCCTCTTTATCTTGTATATRTTGAAGGTCTTTTAAATGAAAATAACCTAAATCTCGGATACATAAATCATTCGCTGTCACAGTTGGGGCACACAGAGAGCCGTAAGTGCGATCATGTTGTTTACCTGGACCTGTATGAATATGTAGGAACTGTCCACTTAACAAATCATAYTCAAGTTGAATTTTTATCCCRGCYGTATGGCTGCATCCTCCTGCACCTGGATAAACCGATGAAAATACATCYGGGAGTTGAAATGCAGTTGAATCTAAAATACGAATACGCTTGAAAACAGAAGTGTATGGAGAAGAAATCGGCATAGATGCGGCCAATTTTTTGCTTAGTAGTTCGGCTAGTAGGTGTTGTAAAAGTTGGACGKCCGCCTTATTAAACCGTTGATTCAGTCMCTCAGGACTGATRAGTACTKCTGTTGATGCTTCTAAACAGCTAGATAACTGAGTTAAAGAAGTCATAGCTACATTTTGGCTCRMCCATACACATAAAGYTAMTAAATCTTTTGCTTGGTACTTACTGGTTCGTTGTACAAARCCAACATCTCTAGCAAGATYCCGTAAGGTATTTGGAGATAAAAAACTTTGAATCTCTTGAGCAAATAGTTGTAATTCGTCAKACACAGAAACAGACATAAAAAACGCCATCCTTTCCTATGATTCTACAGAAAGAATAGCGTATTTTTTCATTYTAGGGGGCATTTCTTTTTATTAGCTTGATAGCGATGTGGCGCTACCCCACATCCATCAACTTAAGGTATCTTTTTATACAAAATGTGGTTTTTTCACGTAGTCTTTTATTATCTTTTATAGATAGCATAAAAGTAGGCACATCAAATAAACCCTGACGGGTTTCAAATTTTTCGCTATGCTACCTGATGGGCAGAAGTGGTATACTCATACACAACACCTAAAATATCAAAGACTGTTTTTTTCTCATATCTGTGAG
>NZ_JBFUIN010000824.1:0-1281 GCF_056401855.1 Bacillus sp. P4_D3 | reverse complement strand
ATATTCACCTGTTACTGAGAAACATGTAGATACCGGAATGGCACTAGGAGAAATTGCAGAGGCTGCTGTTCGTTCCAGTGATAATACTGCAGGGAACATTTTATTTCATAAAATAGGCGGACCTAAGGGATATGAAAAAGCGCTTAGACAGATGGGTGATCGGGTTACTATGGCTGATCGCTTTGAGACAGAGTTAAACGAGGCTATTCCAGGAGACATTCGTGATACTAGTACAGCAAAAGCAATTGCTACCAATCTTAAGGCTTTTACGGTCGGAAATGCACTTCCAGCTGATAAACGTAAAATTCTTACAGAGTGGATGAAAGGAAATGCTACAGGAGACAAACTTATTCGTGCAGGCGTACCAACTGACTGGGTAGTTGGAGATAAATCAGGAGCTGGAAGTTATGGGACACGAAATGATATTGCTATCGTTTGGCCGCCGAATAGAGCACCCATTATCATCGCAATTTTATCTAGTAAAGATGAGAAAGAGGCTACCTATGATAATCAACTAATTGCAGAGGCTGCTGAAGTTATAGTTAATGCTCTTAGGTGATAATCTCACAATTCTTTATTTAATGTAATTAAAAATATGAACTTGGAAAGCGATTCTTTTTAATGTGAAAAGAATCGCTTTTTGTATTCCTATAATGAATAGTAAKTATATAATCAAAAATTATTATTTCATGGACAATTTATGCCTTAAAGTGCATGAGGGGAGTTTTCTCCTGTGGTGTTCGTAGCAACAATATTATTATGTATACGATAATAATATTTTGGCGTATTTAAGCTAGTTACTCCTATATGGATATGTAATTTTACATATCCATATAAAAGACACAAATGCGTCAATCACTATTAAATTATATTAAAATCATTTTTAGATGAGGGATTCATATAGGTTTAAGGGAATCAAAATAAATTTAAATTCTTAAAACCTAACTTGAATGCAGCGAAAGATAGTTGGAAAACATTAAGAGCAGATGCGTTTACATTAAACGAAGGGATAAAAACATTAAAAATGGATCCTGTTTCTTCAAAAAAATAGGGGAATACGGGTTTTGTTGCAAGGGCATTTATACAGTCATAAAATGATTTTTTATTCTTTATAAATTGAAAAGACCGAGGTGTAATAAAAGTAAATCAAATAAACAAAGACCCTGTAAAATACAGGGTTAAGGGAACACATAGTTTCTTAAAACCATAATAGCATATATTTTTTGTATAGTTATATGAGAGGTTTGACAAATTTAAGAACAAGATTAAAGATCTTTAAGA
>NZ_JBFUIN010000823.1:0-1285 GCF_056401855.1 Bacillus sp. P4_D3 | reverse complement strand
GTTTTTTCATGTTTTTTGAAGTTGTTTAAAGGCAATAATCGGTAGTAAAATGATGCTCACCCAACCGATAATAGGGTATAGAATATGAAGTAATTCACTATATCCGATGAAACTAAAGCAATAACTAATTAGTAATATGAAATAAATAATGTTATTACTTTTCCATCCGGTAATGGATTGCATTTGTTTTGTCATTCCGAATATATTCCCAACTAATGTTGTGAATACTTCACCAAAAATGATAAGAACAAAGAAAAAATGGAAAGTTGCATTAAACCTTCTTACAACTTCAGCCATTGGGATGTTATATTGATAAAATTGATCAACTGATAATATTGCTAAATGGCTACATAATAAAATAAAGCAAAGCCCCGCGCCTCCTAAAATGCCACCCCATAAAATAGCTTTTCGATCTTTTACTTCACTGGCCAATGGGACGAGAACACTTTGGGCGAGAGAAAGATTTAATGCGACATATGTAATAGGGCTAGTAATCCATTTCATATTCCAACTTTCTGTAGGAACAGTTTCAATAATAGGAGTTGTACCATGAATAAAGGTTGTAATAGCAAGTCCGATAATAAAAATCATCATAATAGGTACGACAAGTGTATTCACTTCAAAAACACCTTGTAACCCCCGGCTCCCAATAATGAGGCAGGCGATGACTGTGATGAAAATACCAAGTTGTCTCGGGAGACGGAGTTGTTCTTCAAATACTGCCCCGGCTCCTGATAACATAACGCTAGTTACGCCAAATAATACGAGTAATAATAAAGTATTTACGACATTTCCAAATACATCTCCAAATAAATATTTATTAAATTCTTGCGCTGAAAATGCCCCGATTTGTGATGAAAGTAACATCATTTTTGTACCGAGCCAAATAAAAAAAAATCCACTTATACATATGCCGATGGTCCCGTACAATCCGTTAACTGTAAAAAATTCAACAATTTCTCGCCCAGTAGCAAATCCAGCTCCAACGACCGTTCCGATATAAGTAGCAGCGACTTTCTTTGCTACTTGCCATTGTTGATTGTCCATGTTATCCCTCTTTCTTCTATGATGAGCTTAACTTACTATTATGCATATGTGTGAGCTTGGACAATTAGACATATGAAGTAGTTGAAAGGATACATGAATTATATGATATTAGGGAAATATTAAGGTTGTTAAAACTTTGTTACATATAAGCTGTTCATTCGGAAGAATAGGGGATATATGGTAAAATGAAGTTAGGTTATTAAAAGATAGTAACATGATAAGAGGAGTGGATTGTATG
>NZ_JBFUIN010000822.1:0-1290 GCF_056401855.1 Bacillus sp. P4_D3 | reverse complement strand
TGTATGCGGAACTTAGTAAACAATCTAAATGTTAAAGCGACTATACAAGAAGATTTACAACAAATTTTAAAACTATGTACAATTTATGATCAAGCTATGTACGGTGAAATTGATACAACGGTAGAGGACATTACTAACTCATGGAAAGGTATTGATGTTAGTAAAAGCTCTTATGTTGTTATGAATGAAGAAGAAATAATCGCTTATGGAATTTTGACAGGAAATGAAGGGGAGTTTCCATCTGCCGTATTTGTAAACCCTGATTATATAAATCAAGAAATTGAACATGTAATATGGTCAAAGCTTGAAGAGCGTGCTACGGAGCTTGTTAGTAATTCGTCTTGCTCGAATGGCACGATTGTAACACAAGCAAATAATTTCTATGAGGAAAAAGTGTTAAGAGAAGGTGGTTTTATTCCAACGCGTATATGGTGGGGGATGGAGATTGAATTGAACTCAAATATACCAACACCACTATGGCCAAATGGTGTTACAGTGCGACATTACATACCTGGTGTGGATGATGAGAGATTACATCAAGCTTTTAATGAAGCCTTTGCAGACCACTGGAACTCACAACCTTCTACGTTAGAAGAGTTTTTGCAACGTACTGAAAGAGATGGGTTTCATCCTACACTATGGTCACTAGCCATGCTTGATGATGAAGTAGTTGGCTTTATCTTTAGTAAAAAGGCTACTGACAATAAAGCTGAAATTACTCATTTAGGTGTAAGGCGTTCTAAGCGGAAACAAGGATTAGGATTAGCGCTGCTACATCATGCATTCGGTCAATTGTACGAAGAGGGGATTTCAAAAGTGCATCTGAATGTAGATTCTGAGAATATTACAGGAGCACCTCGCGTATATGAAGCAGCTGGAATGGAAGTACAGAGTAAATTTGTTCGTTTTGATAAGGAAGTTTTGTTGGAAAATAAAGAAGAAGTCCAGTGATGAATTGCTGGGCTTCTTTGCTTTTTTATTACTAAGAATCACTTTTCAGAAATGAGAATTGAGTGATTAAGTGTGGACGGATGCATCTGGTATGCAAAGGTAGGTAATTTTACTAATATATTAAATCCTTCAGTGGGTGTGTACGCAGAACGAATAGAAAAGGTGAAAGTAAGATTTTAGATGATGATAGAAATAGAAATGAAATTCATTTAAATGGTGGAAAAGTGTATTATAAACAATACATATTAATGTGTATGTGATAAATAACCGAGGTGGATATTTTCTCCTCAGTTATTTATATTGTAATAATATTCATACTAGAATCATATTGAATAGATG
>NZ_JBFUIN010000821.1:0-1290 GCF_056401855.1 Bacillus sp. P4_D3 | reverse complement strand
AGAAAGTCTTCTCCACAGCCTATTTTTGTGTCTGAACAAATACACAATGTATCACTAGTAACTTTAGATGATGAGTTTACCACAGTTTTAAAAACTGAAGAATTGATTAAAAAGTTGTAGTTAGTTGAAACAATACAATCCTAAGGTGTTTGTTTTAACTGTATACGATATACACATTTAGGAACACTGACTTACGCCCATCAAACTAAAACGAAAAAAGCTATTCTATCAGTATATTTCACAAAAAATAGCTTTTTTTCATTTTAGCGGAATTTTGTTTTTTAGCTTGATAGCGATGTGGTGCTACCGTGATCTGGGTGACGTCTTGTTTGTTGTTAATGAAAATAGGTAAAGAAGATAGACTAGTAAACAAGCTGTTTTCTACTTTTAAACATAGAATATAATGAATCCAATTTAACATGAGGGGGGACTTATATTCATGAGAGATGATTGTCGTTTTGAGCACTTCAGAGATTGTGATAGATTTTGGGATGATTTAATGTTCTGTAGACGCAGACATAGAGATTTTGATGATTGTCGTTGTAGACGTGACCGTGACTGCGATTGTGATGAATGTCGTCTCAGACGTAACCGTGATCGTGACTTCGATCGCGATGACCGTCGGGATTGGTAAATCCCATTGGAAAAGTGCTTTGAGGAAAAGCACTTTTTTTGTTCAAGAATTTTCTGGTCTTATTTATTAAGGGAAGATAAGGATAAATAAAAGCCCTCTTTTGGAATCGGAATCGGTTAATTAAGAGCAAACTGGAATTCCTAATGCTATTAAAGTCAATGCTACCTCAAGAAAAATCTCAAGTCTAGCAACTTCGATTCCAGCTACTGAGAGAACTAAAAAAGGTTGGCCATTTACGAATAGAATACAGCTTGTCATGTATACGCCTCCTTTCTAGTAATCTACTACAGTATATGAATTCATTTAAATACTTAATAACTAAATATACGGATTTTGTAGAATTAATAAATTAAATCTGTGCTAACAAAACAAACGAACATAACGAACGAAAATAAGCGTCATTCCATAAGTTCAATAAAATTAACGATTTGAATGTATACTTTTATTAGTGTTTTCTTCGAAATACGGAAAAACAGCGGAAACTCAGTGTTAAAAGGGATTAGAGTGTAAACTGATATCTAAAAATTATCACAAGCGGGTAGATTAGAACTTGAGTTTGCAGCTAAAAAATAACCAGGAATCAAAGTAGGTAAGGGGAGTAGAAAAAGTGAATATGAAAGCTGTTTTGCAAAAAGGTAAATGGGTGTTAATAGCAA
>NZ_JBFUIN010000820.1:0-1294 GCF_056401855.1 Bacillus sp. P4_D3 | reverse complement strand
GCCATATAGTAGTCATACGAGCTTTATTACCGTAATAAGCAATACTACCATTAGATGGTTTATATAAACTCGTGATTAATTTTAAAAGCGTCGTTTTTCCTGCACCACTTTCCCCCACAATAATAACGAGTTCGCCAGGATTAATTTGCAAATGAATATTTTTAATTCTACATCTCTCTTCACCGTTCTCTTGAAATGAAACATTTGTTAATCTCATTCCCATCGCTCTTTCTACATTTCTGTATTCAGCCTGTATATCTAAAAAGCAAAAAACTCGGCTGGCCGAAGCAATAGCAACTTGTGTCATCATCAATAAATCACTCGCATAACGAACGGGGAAAAATAACATCTCAATTGTAGCTAATACCGCCACAAGCGAACCGACTTCCATATCCCCTTTTATTATTTTTTTTGCTCCTATAATAAGAACAACTATATATGCTCCTGTTTCTATTACCGTTCCAACTATCCCAATACAATGTTGCAACATCGTCTTCTTTACTTCTGTTTTATAAGATTTTACTGTCACTCCTTTAAATAAGCCAATTGCCCAGCTCTCTTTTTGTAAACTACGCAAATCTTGTATACCTTTTACAAATTGTGACACCATCTCTACAACAATTGATTGATTCTTTTGAGAAATACTCGCAATATTTCTTACCTTTCCCCCCATAAACATTGGAACCATTGCACTTAAAAATAAAAACGGGGTTATCCACCATATGAACTGTACATCGATATGTTGTAGAGCTATGAACGCACCAATAAATTGTGCAATAGCGTGGATGTATTCTATTAATAAAGATCCATATAACCTTACCCAATTTGGAATATCAGAAACGACTAATGTTTCTAACTCCCCTTGTTTTACCTTCTCACTTTCTTCAAACGGTAATAAGAAAAAATGACGTAATACATCTATACGCTTCTCTCGTAATATTCGCTGACTTACTTTTGAGCTTCCATAATCAAATAACAGATTGTTCACCCACATCAAAAAGCGGCTCCCTGCAAACAAAGCAATATATACATACGCACCTTTTAACTCCCGCTGAATAAGGTTATCTACAATTAGCCCCATAAATAGCGGACGGGATAAATTTAAAATGGCAGCTACTATCCCGCTACAAATCGCACTAATTAACAATAACTTTTCTTGTAGTAGCGGCAACATTATTCTTCTATACTCATTCATTGTCATTCCTCCAATTTTGCAYAATAAAAAGAAAAGGATGAAACCAAATTGGTTTCATCCTTTTCCTCTGTACATAAAGTAAGGAAGCTAACAAATGTT
>NZ_JBFUIN010000819.1:0-1295 GCF_056401855.1 Bacillus sp. P4_D3 | reverse complement strand
TAATGGGAAAGTCCGCTGGGAAGATCCAGTGAAAATAAGTGCAAAATCGGCACAAACAGAGGGTGCAAAAATCCCAATGCAAGTAAATGATACGTTAACTGTTAAAGACTTATATCATGCGTTAATGATTGAATCGGCTAATAATTCGGCTGTCGCTTTAGCAGAACATGTAGCTAAGACGGAAAAAAACTTTGTTCAACTTATGAATGAAAAGGCTCAGCAGTTAGAAATGTCAGATAAAGCTAAATTCGCGAATGCTTCCGGATTACAGGAGCCCGACGGAAGTGAAACAAAAATGACAGCAGCTGACGTAGCGAAATTAGCGTATCATCTTATAAAAGACTATCCAGAGATATTAGAAGTGACTCACTTACGTCAAAGTCAGTTAGCATTTAATAATATTAATGTTACAAGCACAAATGAGATGTTAAACAAAAATAATAAAGCTTTATATATAGAAGGAATAGACGGATTAAAAACAGGATTTACAGATAGCGCAGGGTATTGTTTTACAGGTACTGCAAAACAAGGCGATAATCGCATTATTACAGTTGTTATGGGGACAAAAAGTAAAACAAAACGTTTTACAGAAACAAATAAATTAATGTCCTATGCATTTCAATTGCTTAATTAGGTGAAGAAGTAAGTTAATTGCTATAAAAAAAGACAGACAGTTTATTTGAACCTTGATGTTGGTGATAATAAGCTGTTTTTAAATTTTTGAGAGTATGGGGAGTAAAAACTCAAGTGATATCATTTGAGTTTGTTTTTGTTTGTTGATATTATAAAGTTAAGAACTTATTATTAATAAGTTTAAGAGGTGTTATATGCTTCGTACATATGATATTGCCTCAAATGAAAAATTGGAGGGAATTGTGATGGCAAAAGATTTTTACTCAGCAATTGAAGACAGAAGATCTATTTACGCGATTAGTAAAGAGCAAGTAGTTTCTGATGAAAGAATTCAAGAAGTGATTTATCATGCTGTGAAACATACACCTTCGGCTTTTAATTCTCAAAGTGCAAGAGTTGTTGTATTACTAGGTGAACAACACGACAAATTATGGAATGTTACGAAAGAAACGTTACGAAAAATTGTACCTGAAAATAATTTTGCACCTACTGAAGAGAAAATGAATGCATTTAAAAGTGGCTATGGAACTGTTTTGTATTTCGAAGATAGTAAAGTAGTAGAAAGTTTGCAAAAGAACTTTGCACTATACAAAGATAATTTTCCTACATGGTCTCAGCAATCTTCTGGAATGTTGCAATTTGCGATTTGGACAGCATTAGAG
>NZ_JBFUIN010000818.1:0-1295 GCF_056401855.1 Bacillus sp. P4_D3 | reverse complement strand
TACTAATGCGGGAATTTGATAACAAATTGACTTACCACCGCCCGTAGGCATAATACAAACTGTATCTTTCCCATCTAATACATTTTTAATTGTTTCATCTTGTCCTCTTCGGAATGACGAATAACCGAAATAAGACGCTAAAAGTTCTTGTGCTTTTGTAAACAAAAAAGATTCACCTGCTTTTCTATATCTTTCATCTATTCCTATTATATCATCACTTATGCGTCATGAAAGTGATGAATGCCAGAGTTATATAATCTGTCATCAAATTGATTCTCGCCACTTTGAATTTTATAAGTATTTGAGTTCTAGTTGCTTCCTACGTTTTACAATATAAAAAACACAAATCTAGTACATAAGAAGAAAGAATTTCAATATAAATATTCATTTTATTCGCCTTACTAGAATACTACTAATCGTATACATGTGAATTTGAGGAGGTTAAATTATGAAACGTAGTTACAATAGTTCCATCAAGCCTAAAGAGTCAAATGAAAAACTCCAATTTTCTAATAATGATGCGTGGAAATATGAATCATTTTATAAGTATCAGCCCTTATTTTCTTATAGCAAGCTTATGAATTTCCTTTCTCAACTTTTTAAACGTTAATACATGTGCCAAATATATATTATTCAAACAAATTTTCTCAACATATAACTTATAGACTTACTACAATACAGTTGTTACCATATATAATAATCTGTTAGATAAACCCCTTATGTTGACCTGCTTAAAATTAGCAGGTCTTTTTTATCCTTACATATTGCAATGTATGATATCCTGGCTGAAAAGTCTTTTCTCCATTTTAGAACCCTATTCCACTCTCCACAAATGATTATAATTCCAAAAAGCAAAATATAAATCCGCTACATTCATACAAGCAATTCATTTTTTCTCAATACACAAAGTAAATTTCATTTGTTATTATGAAGATACTCTAGATGAGTCTTTGCTCATCAACATTATCTAGTTAAAGGGGTCTGCCGCGGGAAGCAGATCCCTTTAACTTTATTAAAAATTATCCTTTTCATTTGGACGCATTTACCAGGTTATTTCGAAAGATTTTTATGCTAATATTACGTAGTCGAGTCCGACATCTCGGCAATACCCTTTTGAGGTCCTGCAATTTCCCTTGCAGGACCTCTATTATTTTAAAATTCTTTTGATTCATATATATCATAAGTGTGTTTTTCATTCCCCTTCAACTTTCTCCTTTTCCAACTCTCAAAAAAACTCTTGGACACGTAACTTAAAAATAACGTTTATCATATTGTGAGATATACATGTTCAAAGG
>NZ_JBFUIN010000817.1:0-1295 GCF_056401855.1 Bacillus sp. P4_D3 | reverse complement strand
GCTATATATGGCAGAAGAGGTTGAAAAGTTTTTAGAAACTTTTCAACAAAGGAATGTTAAATAGTAAAGTGGACGTGTCAAAGGGTAATTGCTATTAAAGTGAGTAGTATATTAAGGGGAATTAGATAAGGAAGCTGTGTAGAGATTTTTCTACACAGCATTTTTTGTGTCTAGCGTTCAATTACATATGTTTGTTGGTATGTATATATCGCCTTTGTATCAATTTATTAAACTGAAGATGGAGAGTCCCACGTATGAATCAAAAGAATATTAATATGAAAAAATTACCAATAAATATGTTAAAATAACATTGTCATATAACAAGGGGGATTCGTTTGATGGAAAAAGAGCATCTTGCTAAAGTAGATTTAACGAAAAGAATTGAATCAAAATCTAAGTACAATAAGAAACTCGAAAAATATCAAATGCGCTTATTAGCACTACAGCAAATTTTAAAAGAAGAGAAAATAGCTGTTATGCTCGTTATGGAGGGTTGGGATGCAGCAGGTAAAGGCGGAGCGATTAAGCGAGTGACTGAACATCTTGATCCACGTGGATTCCAAGTAAATCCAATTGGCGCGCCTGCTCCTCATGAAAAACGGTATCATTATTTGCAACGTTTTTGGCGGAAACTTCCTCAGTACGGGCAAATTACTATATTCGACCGTTCATGGTATGGGCGTGTATTAGTTGAACGTGTTGAAGGCTTTGCTACAAACGAAGAGTGGACGAGAGCGTATGATGAAATTAATGATTTCGAAAAACTATTAACAGATGATCATTACATAATAGGAAAGTTTTTCTATCATATTAGTAAAGATGAACAGTTAAAGAGATTTACAGAAAGAGAGAACAACCCTCTTAAAAGATGGAAAATTACAGACGAAGACTGGCGAAATCGTGAAAAGTGGGATGAGTATGTTGAAGCAACGGAAGAAATGTTTGAAAAAACAGATAAGCCGAATGCGAAATGGCATATTATTGCGAGTAATGATAAACTATACGCCCGTTTGAAAACATTAAAAGTGATTATTTCATTAATTGAGGAGTATTTCTTAGAACATAATATAGAATTACCTTCTTATTATTATGAAATAAAAGAAGCTAATAAAAAGGAAATTGAGTCTATGCAAGATGTAGGAGTTAAAAAGTAAAGTTTGTATAGGGACTGTCTTGTAATTTATTTTAACCAAATTACAAGACAGTTTTCATTTAGAAACATTTTACAATTTGTAAAATAAGGTATATAATCAACAATCATATTAACATTATTAATATGATTGTTGATTATATAC
>NZ_JBFUIN010000816.1:0-1295 GCF_056401855.1 Bacillus sp. P4_D3 | reverse complement strand
ATGTTTATGAATTCGAGGGGAAAATTATTAGTACAGCATCTGCTGAAATGAACGTGAAAGAAGGTAATGCAGAATTAACGAATTGTGCTACATTACCTGAATATCGAAAACATGGTTTCATGAAAAGTCTGTTAATTAAATTGGAGGAAGAGCTCCAAGAAAAATCTATTTTTTGTTCTTATACAATTGCTCGCTCGCTATCTTTCGGTATGAATGCAGCCTTTCATCAATTAGGCTATACATATACGGGAAGGCTTGCGAATAATTGCTACATTTTTGATAAGTTGGAAGATATGAATATATGGGTGAAAGATTTATCCAGCTATTCGAAAGCAGTAAGACTCCCGCCTCAAAATTCGGCTGTAAAGCAAAGAAGTTAGGTGGGAGTCGGGTTAATAATCAGTGGGGATGAATAAAGCCCCACTGATTAAAGTTTCATTTAACCATAAATAAGCAATAGAAATATATATAAATTTCATCAAAATAATAGAACGGAATCGTCATGCTTATAATCGCACAGAGGGATGCCGAAAATCCGGCATGCATTTGCCAGATTTTCGGCAAGAGGGGGAATGACATTGCTAGCAGTTTCGACACAAGAAGTCATTGAAGCGATTTTGGGCAGTATTGATGAGGCTATACATGCAGTGGATGAAAATGGTATTACAATTTTTTATAATACAGTTGCTGCAAAACATGATGGATCGAAAATTGAGAATGTGCTAGGAAAACATTTATTAGAAGCATTCCCTTCATTATCTAGGGAAACGAGTACACTAATGAAAGTGTTACATACGAAAAAACCGATTGTACATCAAGTTCAGCATTATCAAAATTTAAATGGGGAAGACGTTTGTACGGTAAATACGACGCTACCTATTTTTATAGATGGAAATATTGCCGGTGCTGTTGAAATTGCGAAAGATTATTCTACAATTCAAACGCTTACTGACACAATCGTAGATTTACAATCGAAAATAAAACGGTCGACTAGCAAAAAAATGGTAAAAAAGCATGTTGCATTCGAGACAATTGTAACAAATGATTCCCGCTTTAAACAGACGAAAGAGTTAGCTCAAAAAGTAGCCCCAACAGATGCAAATGTTTTAATATATGGTGAAACAGGAACAGGGAAAGAGCTATTTGTGCAAGCAATTCATGAAGCTTCTAAACGGAAAAACAAGCCATTTATTGCACAAAACTGCGCAGCTTTGCCAGAGTCGCTATTAGAAAGTTTATTGTTTGGAACTACAAAAGGAAGCTATACAGGGGCAATTGAACGAGCGGGATTATTT
>NZ_JBFUIN010000815.1:0-1297 GCF_056401855.1 Bacillus sp. P4_D3 | reverse complement strand
CTTTCATTTTTCTTAAAACTAATCTTTCGGTTTGTAGTTCTGTAATCAATATTTTTACCTCCATTATGTTTTTATTTTGGGGTCAAGATATTGATATCTGCGCATAGTTCAGTCCCTTCGTGTTTCAAGATAATATTATTATAAAAGCTATAAAGGATGAACCAATAAATTTCAAAAATTTGGTTATGTTACAATTTATGATAACTGCGTAATAAAGAAAAATGAAACAATTGTATTGTGATTTTTAAACATCTTTAATTTTATTCTTATTTACCGTTCGTTGAGAGCAATTATTTTTTAGTTGCTGTATTTCCCATTGCAATAGAAATTCTATTCCAACTGTTGATTTGATTAATTACCAGAACAAGGTCAACATATTGTTTCTCGTCATAGTGTTCACGTACTCGCTTATATAGGTCTTCAGGAACTCTTTTAGTGGGAATTAGAGTAATATGCTCAGATAGTTCAAGAGCAACTTTCTCTTCAGGTGTATAAAAATCACATTCATTCCAAGCATTCAAGCAATAAATTCGTTGTTCGGTTTCACCTATCTTACGGGCATCTGATGTATGCATATCCATGCAGAAAGCACAACCGTTAATTTGAGAGACTCTAATCTTTATAAGTTCTCTAGTAATTCGATTAATTGTAGATTTCTTAGTGTACTTCTCCATATCCATCATAATTTTCATGCCATCAGGTGCAACATCATAGTAGGAAATTCTTTGACTCATAAGGCAAGACCTCCTTTGATTTTAAGATACTTATAATTATACCTTCATACGAACATTCGTGCTATTTTTTTTGTTTGTAAAGCATTCGAAATCAAAGAGAATTTCAGTTATAGACAGTGTAATTAGTTGTTTCATGGTACGTAAATATCGCAAATGAGTAACCGTATTTTCCAAACAAATATTTTCACTTTTTAATTACTTTATTATTACCGTCAGAATAAATTGAATAACTCTATTAATTTTTAAATGATTTTATTATAAATGAAACAATTTTATTATCACCAAACAACTACATAATTTTGATCAAACTTTATTCGAAAGCTACAGTGTTTTTATCTTCCTATAGTTATTTATGGGGATTTAGTTAATTTTTTCGTTTTGGAGAACAACTAATTTCTTAGCTTGATAAGCATGTGACGAGACCCCACATCCATCAACTTAAGGTATCTTTTTATACAAAATGTGGTTTTTTCACGTAGTCTTTTATTATCTTTTATAGATAGCATAAAAGTAGGCACATCAAATAAACCCTGACGGGTTTCAAATTTTTCGCTATGCTACCT
>NZ_JBFUIN010000814.1:0-1300 GCF_056401855.1 Bacillus sp. P4_D3 | reverse complement strand
ATGTATTCTGCTCCTTCGACATCCATCGCTCCAAGCACTTCAACTTCCTGTTCTTCATTATTCTCATCGGTAAGACTAAAAATTTCGCCTACTTCAATTGCTTCCATATTCATTCTCCTCCTATCATACTCTAAAAAATAAAACGYTCAAATTGCACACTTACTAACATATCTTTCCATAAAAAAGTTGAATTCATACAGAAAGAACAACAAATTCTTGCTGGTTCAGCAAAAGTATTCAACTATAAGGATATCATTTATGAATAGGAATGAACATATTTTAAATGAGATAATTGGATTAATTAATTTAATATCCTTCTTTCGATTTTCGAAAGACCTCTATGTTCCATAACGATTCTTTCATATAGGTAGCAAGCATGCCACCTTTCAATCTGTAAGTAAATACTCTAAAATGGCACCTCATACCCTGATTCGTTTCTGTACGTTTTTAGGATGAGAGATAAATCCTTCTATATAAACTAAAGAGACTTATGCAGTAATTCCAGTACATCTTTCATCGCAAAAGGACCGTCTTTTTTTACATGCTCAGCGAATTCAGAAACGAGACGTAATGTTTTCACACTTTCAATTGGATGATCCCCTGACGCGCTTTCAGCAGAAAGCATAACAGCATTCGTTCCGTCCAATACAGCCTGAAATACATCAGTCACCTCAGCTCTTGTAGGAATAGAGTGATCTACCATAGATTGAAGCATTTGTGTCGCTGTAATTACATATGTATTCGTTCGATTGCACTCACGAATCATCATTTTTTGTAAAAGCGGAATAAATTGATACGGCAGTTCCACACCTAAATCTCCCCTTGCGATCATAATGCCATCTACTTCTTTGCATATGTCTTGAAAATTCTCGATTGCTTCCATCGTTTCTATTTTTGCAATTAAATTCGGGGAAGTTTCTTTATGTTCTTGTATAAACTCTCGTATTTCCTTTATATGACTAGGTTTCCGCACAAAGGAACACGCAATAAAATCAACATTCTCTTCTAAAAGAAACTGAATGTCTTTTTTATCTTTCTCTGTAATAGCTGGTAAACTAACAATTGCACCTGGTAAATTCACCCCTTTATGAGAGGCAATATTTCCACCTGTTTTTATCCTCGTTTCTATTTTGTCCGCACTTACCTTTTCAGCGATTAACTCAACTTCTCCATCATTTATAAGAATCCTACTACCAACCTTCACGTCATTCGCAATCCCTACATAATCAACACTTGCTTCTTCTTTATTCCCTTGTACTGGATGAGTATGTAAAATAAATAACTCCCCTGCTTCAAGTGT
>NZ_JBFUIN010000813.1:0-1300 GCF_056401855.1 Bacillus sp. P4_D3 | reverse complement strand
ATATGTTAGTAATGGCTGGTATCGTAATGTTAGCAGTTCGTGCATTTAAATACTTCAAAGATCAACGTAAGAAAAAGGCAGATGAAGTAGCATGGAAACAATAAAAATTTCTGAACAAGAGCTTATAAATGCGCTTTGTATATATATCGCTGAAAAAAGACAAGTTGGTCCAGAAGAAGTTTCAGTTGAACTAATGTATGATGATGACTACGGTTTCTCTGCAGAAGTAGAGGTAAATGGTCGCCAGCAAATATTAATTCAAGCGAACTTAATCGAAGCACTACGCTTACTACTTGATCGAGAATACAACGTCAATTCATTTGCAGCAAGATTGCAACTTGAATTAGATGATGAAGAAGGTATTTACGCATTAGCGAAATTTAATAACTCAGATGAGTAGTGAAAAGAGCTGTTGAGAGTAATCTCAGCAGCTCTTTTTAGTATGTGCATATGTAGAAGAATAATCATACCAAAGTTCATTCATCTTCCGTCTACCAACATCAATCATTGGATTAAATTGAATCGCTGCTTTTTGACGAACAGAGTGAACGTGTTGCATTGCTTGTTGTAATTGTTGGTCGACTACGTCACGTTTCTCACTTGCATGTTTAGCAATAGATAGACCCGCGACAGCTCCTTGCGCCATTGCGATTTTTCCGCTTTCAATTCCAGTAATATTTCCAGCTACAAATAAACCTGGAAGAGGGGTTTCCATTTCTTCTGAATGAAGTGGAACATGTCCGCCTAATTCCGGAATGTAATGGAAAGGGYATCCCGCTACAGCGRCAAGCTCAGCAAGAGGGTATAAACCTCCGGCAATACAAACGAAGTCAGCCTCATATATCTTTTCTGATCCATTAATAATATTTCCTTTAGAATCAATATTAGCCACACGGACACCTTCAACTTGATCCGTTCCGATAATTTCAAGCGCAGCTTTACGAAGATGAAGCGGCGTCCCGTTTATTTTCATTCCGCTATTTGGATAGAAGGTTAATCCAGCTTTTCGAATCCAATCATATTTCATAAAACGGCTACCTAAACGCAGAAAAGCAGAAGGAGCGAGGTGAGCTGCATTTAAAAGAGAGTTGAAAACTTCTTCTGGTTCACCAGCCTTTTGGCTTAACTCACTTTTTTCAGGAAGTACAATATGTTCAACTTTAATTCCAGCTAATTGTAATTCATTTAAAATGGCGAAAGACAAAATGTTAGCGCCAATTATGATTCCTTTTTTTCCAACTTGCACGCGGTGAACATTTGTCATAACTTGAGCTGCTCCAATTGACATAACTCCTGGAAG
>NZ_JBFUIN010000812.1:0-1301 GCF_056401855.1 Bacillus sp. P4_D3 | reverse complement strand
CTCCTATATAGGTCTTAATTTTCAGTTCTATTCTTGTTTAAAAGCGATGTCTTTCGAAATGAATTCTGCATCTTTATGAATATCATTCCAGCTTTGTTTAGCAGCTTTTAAATCATCAGGTATTAAAGAGAATTTATGTTCTTGCATAGAGTCGATATTATCAAGTAAATCTGTATAGTTAGCCCCCATTGTATTCCATTGCTTCTGAATATTTGTTAGAGACAGTATCGCTTGATCCACTGTCTGATACAGATATGCCAATGTGTCTTTCGCGTTAGTAAGCGAAATAACTGCTTGGCTAGCAAGATCAGCTTTCGTACCTAATTCTCCGATTTTTTTAGAGATTTCGTTATAGGAGTTCATATGATTAGACGCCGTGACACCAGCTGCTGTTCCTAAACCGATACCAGCTGCACCAAGAGCCGACAGGCCACCAATAACAGCCGGTGTTGCTGTACCGCCAGTTACGACAATTACTACCGCTCCTCCAATAGCTGCAATAACTAAAATAGCTGCTCCCAATCCACCACCAATTGACCATGCTAATACATCATCAAAATGTTTTTTCTGAGTAGAACGGAGTTGCTCAATTTCAGCTTGAAGTTGTGGAATTGTTGCCTGCTGACCTGCTAATATTGCCGTTAATCCACCTTTACCATCTGGGCCACCAACATTATTTTTAAAATCTGTAGAATTTTGATATAGTTTCCCTTTGAAGTCTTGTAACATCTTAATTACATCTGTAACTTCTTTTGAATTTGTATTAATTGTAGTGATTAAATCATTTATGCCCTCTTTTAGGCCTGCCTTATCTTTCTTTTGTACAGTATCTACTAATGTGTCGTAATAATTTTGAAATTGCTCATCGTAATTTACAATATTACGTGCTGTTTTTTGAATCTGCGGTTTTGCTGTATCTAGCCAATAATTCGCATTTATTCGAGACAGTTCCTGATTAAGGTGAATATTTTTGATTAATTCTCCCCCTTCTGAACCTAAATCAATATTGGATAAATTTACATTCGGTTGCTTAATCATTGTTTTTGCGTACAAATCCATTACAAGAATATGAGATCCTGTTTCAGCCAATGCTTTCTTCAGTCCTTCAGGCCCTAATGCATAATTCCCTATTTTCTGTTCTTGAGCGGTCTGTTCTTGTGCAAATGCATGAATAGTGTTACCGGTAGTAGAAGTTATAACCGTTGCCAGTGTGGCTAAAGTTAACACTTTAAATGGAAATTTCTTCATATCTATTTTCCTCCCTATTTTTCGATAGATTCTTATAACCTTCATATTTTTAT
>NZ_JBFUIN010000811.1:0-1302 GCF_056401855.1 Bacillus sp. P4_D3 | reverse complement strand
GGTTCACAACTCTTTCATCTTGTTTATTTCTTTCTTTCATGATAAATCCTTTTTGAATAAGACGTTTTACATGTTCGGACGCTGTGTTATTAGATAAACCAAGTTCAGAAGCAATTTTTCCAATTGTTATATCTTTCTCACKGGAAACGATTTGTAAAATACGAATTGCTTGATGAGAAAGATTGTCTTCATATTCATAGCGTAAGTGGTAGTATATTGTCTCCCAATGTGGATTAATGTCTTTCATATTATAATTCCCCCTAATTTTTATATCGTACTATAAGATATATTCGTCTTGTAAGAATTAAAATCCTGTTATTTTCATAATAAATGTTGAAAAAGTTTATTTTTATTGAAATATAAGGTAATCTATGTGTAAAGGTATACATTTAGCAAGAGAGAGGATGATAGCTGTGAATACATTTAAATGGATTAGTCATGAAAAGATGTATGTAGATCAAATACATGTTGAAAAATGTGGTCCTCTTTCAGTCGGCGTATATGGAGGAAATCAAGAGAGTGATGCATATGAAAGAGGAGATGCAGTGCTAGCTTGGTGGGATCCGAAATTAGAATTTGAATTTGTTATGATTTTTGATACACATCATAAAACAAAAAATATACATTATATAATAGAAGCGATTTCAGAAAGAGAAGAACAACTAAAAGAATTATTTTCATATCCAATCCATTTAGCTTTTCATCATACCCATATGTATTTATTAGCGTTATTTACAGATGAGCTATTTATCGAGAAATGTGACCAAGATGATGAGGAACTTGCATGTTTAATTTGTTTACGAAAAGGCGAGTTCTTATATTGGCTATCAGTTGGTGATTGCTTCGCGTATTTATTCCATTCAGAGCAAAAGGAAAATGGAAAAGGTAGGCTAAATAAGCGTAAGAACTATGAATATATAGGAAGAAAAAATGTTTTTGCAGCGAATACCCCTTGCTTTACATCAGGAATAAGGGGATTAGAAAAAGGTCAGAATCACATTGTAATGGCAACGGATGGTATTTTAGAATGTGATAAACGAAAGTTTGATGATGATCAATCTTTAGTAGAAATATTACACGACGGAACTTGTTTACAGATTGAGCCTGTATTAACAAATGTACTTCAGTGGAAAGGTAGAGATTGTGCCACTATTATTGGATGGTCCATCGATACTGAAGATAGACAATGTGCCAATTAATAAATGAAAGGGAGTTCAAGGGTTTTTGTCCTTGAACTCTTTTTTGTTAAGCGATATGAATATGATACGTTTTTAACCATTCATTTACTTGTAGCATATACTC
>NZ_JBFUIN010000810.1:0-1305 GCF_056401855.1 Bacillus sp. P4_D3 | reverse complement strand
CACTAGTCCCATTAGAAGAAGACTGGAACTTTTGAAGAGTATCCTTACCATTTTGAACTGCATTACGCCCAACAAATACACCATGTCCAGCAAGACTAAGCCCAGCCGCTGTAGCAGCTGCATCTAATGGAAGAACAATTGGTGATGCTAACCCACCACTTCCTACTTCTGCGACGAAGGTTAAGAAATTAGCCCCGCCTATGACGGTAAGACCTTCTAGAATTTCTATAATGGATGCCGCTCCTGCTACAACATTTCCGGCAAATCTTCCCGATTGATAAGTTAACTTGCTTTCTAATTCATCATTATCAGGTGATTCTAGTCCAATAACGCTTTCGAAAGCGGCACTACCAGCGCCTTGAAAAAATTCTTTCATAAATTCCCAAGTACTGATAGCTGTTTTTTCATACCATGGTCTATTGGCTTCTTGTTCTCGTAATAAAGTGAAAAACTCAAAAAGTAGTGTCTTTTATATTACAGCTAGTTTTAAATATGTAGAAGTAATATAAAAAGGTGCCGGCTCTTATGAAGTGCCTCTATATTTCTATCTCCATGTGTAGCTTTAGTTGTTGAACCTTTACCTTTTCTCATTCTCTCAACTTCTTCTATTTTGTGTGATTTTTATCTCCATCGCCATGCAATCGTTGTATCTTCAATGTGGATTGCTGGAATATCGATTCCTAAATATTTCTCTTCGTTCTCATCGAAGACGGACCAATTTTCATCGTCTAGAAATTCAGGGTCAATACTTTCAAAGTCAAAAGTACTGTCTTCGTCTACCATTTCACGAAAATATTCTTGATAGGGTTTACTATTATCATTTAAGTGTATTGTTCCATACATCCATGGTGTTTCTCCAAAAACGTCTGTGATGCAACCTATTTCAATATCTTTAAAGTATAATTTCATATTTACACCTTCTTATTCATAAATTTTAAAGTAGTCTTTTGGTATCTCACCTTTTATCAAATACTCGTTATCTCTTTTTGTCCACTTTAGAGCTCGGTTTTTCCAAAAAGGTGTGGTTATTTTATCTTGTTCAATTAAATGTTCGATTTGTTTTGGATTTAAGATTGCTACGTCTTTTACATCTCCATTACGGATTGCCGTTCTTAAACCATTAAAATCTAGTTCGATTGATTTATCTCCATACTTTACAGTAGCGCCGCTATTAGGGGAAAAGTTTGTAAATGGACTATTATTTTTTCCACTCTTTCTATATCCTCCTAATATATGTTCAGTAACTGTAACTTGTCTATCTTTGTACATGCCTTCTTTATTAGCTGGAACTAGATTGCCTGATTC
>NZ_JBFUIN010000809.1:0-1307 GCF_056401855.1 Bacillus sp. P4_D3 | reverse complement strand
CAACTAACTTAGTATTTTCACCATACTTCATCCCTGTAGCCACCTTTCTCGTCCGTCGTCCTTCATTCCCCTTCTCCACACTGTATTCACTTATGGATATTCTTTTGAATTTCATTGATTTTTTGTAAGTATCTTTACTCATGCAGAGCTGCCTCGAAGCCCCAATGCCCTAAAGTCTAATCAAAAACAACTCTTAATCCTAAGTTTTACCATAAATAAAAAGAATCCATTTTGAAAAAAGATTGATCAAAATAGATTCTTCTTCAGCAGATTTTTTGTTTCGGCTTCATAAAAATTCGAGCATTTTCCGGCTGTATCGCTCCATCATCGTGCCTGATTATTCTCTTAAAATTGAAGAGTTGCTATTAAACTTTCTTAATATACTCATACACTTCTTTAGGTTTTATATTAAGCATGTGGGCAATTTCCGTTATTTTCTTTCCTTCTTCCTTCATCTTTTTTACTTTTATCTCCATTGTTTGCTCATATTCTTCTGCAATATCAAATAATGGACTTAATAAAGAGTGCCATATTTCAAAATCAGTAAATTTATTTCTTTCCAAAAACTCATTTAGCAATATTTCTAATTCTTTAGTTTGTATCATTCTTTTACCTTCTAACACTTGTTTCTCAGTAAGAAAATCACCTATATCTTTCATAAAATTAATAAATGAGTCCATGGAATCTGCAAGAAAATCGCCACCACTCCAACTGTCCATTCCGTGCATGATTGAAGATATAGGATATCCTTCCTCATTTAAATCAATAATAATTGGATCTCCACACATAGTTTCATATGCAATAACAATCCAATTTGCATCCCAAGTATCTTCCTCATCGGTTACAAGGGAGTTTCCATCGGTGTCAATGCTGTATCCTACTTGAAATTCATCTAATTGCTCAAAAGAACATACATCAAAATTTACATACTCTCTAATTTTTTTATGTTCTAAGTTAATAAGTTCTAAATTTCTCTTTATCTCTACTTTTTGATGATAAGAATTAAATTGTATCATTGTCATTTTTACTACATCCCTATTCATACTTTATATGTATTCTTTTGTATCTGGTTGTTTACCAACCAACTAAGCCAAGAATATTAATAATAGATATTGTTATTTTTTCTTTACCTCACATAAAGATTCAATAATATCTTGAAAGTGAAATTGAAAATCTAAAAATGCAAGTAACCAAAAAGGAAGGCCACGAATAATTCCTGGCCTTTTTGTTTTCTAAACCTAAAAATCTCTTTAAGTTTATAGACTTTGTATCAAAATTTTAAAAACCTTTTATTCAAAACCGATAAC
>NZ_JBFUIN010000808.1:0-1314 GCF_056401855.1 Bacillus sp. P4_D3 | reverse complement strand
GAATATATAATAGCACATTATTTTCCGAAATAATGGTAATTGAGACGGCATAATAATTTTATTTTTTCAAATCAGTAAGTCCAAGATTAGGAGATTCCTTGCAAGAATCATTTACACCAAAACCTATTATTAATATCGTGATTAAATTAAAGCATTTTGAAAATGGTATGAAGTAAAGCAATTATTTTTAAAAAAATAATAATCGCCCATCAAATTTATGAGTAGGCGATTATTGTATTTATAAATAAAACATTTTTAAAATTTCATTGAATAAATGGAAAAACATTACCAAACTAATGATATCCTTAAAGTATAGTTTATATTTTGTATAGGAGGGTGATGGAGTCAATGGCGGTACGTATAGTCGATGATTTACAACAATTATCTTTATTACTTATGTTTTTGAGTACATTAATATTTTACAGATACTTAAAGAAGATTAAACGAGAGAGAAAACTGACTTCTTTCGAATGGACAATGTATTTTGTCACTCAATTCGCGACTTCCATTTGGGCAATTACTTACTTTATTAAATTTTTGTCTGAATCGTAAGTTACATTAAATCATTTTAGTTTATTAGGTTATTGTTATCTATTAGGGATATAAATATAGTCCGTGTCTAAATCAATGACGACATTGCACGTAATGTTTTCTTGTAATGACTTTGGAATGTTTTCAAAATGATATCGTGCACAAAATAAACTTACAAGATTCTCATTAGATAACTCTTCATTTTTCACGTTTAAATACATTACTATTAACTCGTTAATAGAACAGTTAGGGCCAATAGCATACTCATTAATTCCATATCCATCAAATTCAATTATCATGTTATCACTGTTGAGTGCTAGCCAACATTATAGCTTTAATTTTGGATGAATCTTTCATATTGATTATTATAGCTTGAAGTTTAGTGTGAATATATTTTTATAAAGTGAGAGGATTTCAATGGAACAATATAAATTAGTTTTAGAAGGATCTAAACAGTTAAAGTGGGAAACGGGTGAAATTAGGCCCATACAGGATGATGAAATTATCGTTAAAACAATCGCAGGTGCAATAAGTATTGGGGCAGAGTTACCACAGTATAAAGAATCGGACATTTCAGATGTTAATCCTTTATATCCGAGAGAAACTGGATATGAAAGTTATGGTGAAGTTATTCAAGTTGGTAGTAAAGTAACAAATTTAAGCGTAGGCGATAAAGTAGTTTCTTTTTATGGGCATCAAACGATAGGAATAGTTAAGGGACATAAAGTAACTCGAGTACCTAGTTATATAAAGCCTAAAGTTGCCTTATTATCCATTCTGTCA
>NZ_JBFUIN010000807.1:0-1317 GCF_056401855.1 Bacillus sp. P4_D3 | reverse complement strand
CATCTCATATGTATCGTGCAGCTTATGAAGGGCATTTAGGAGATATTATTGCGGCTATTTTACCTTGTTATTGGTTATATTATGAAATTGGTGAACGATTAAAAGAATGTCAACCGGAAGAACCAATTTATCAAGAATGGATTTCTGCATATGGTTCGGATTGGTTCCGTACTCTAGTAGAAGAGCAAATTACACGATTAGATACGATTGCTGAAAAAGTAACAGAGGCAGACCGTAATCGTATGAGACAACATTTTATTTTTAGTAGTCAATATGAATATTCATTTTGGGAAATGGCATATACATTAGAAAAATGGCCGGTGAATGAAGAAGTTAAAGGTGTTATTTAATAAAGAGTATATAAAAGGTATCGCTATATAAAGAGGTGATACCTTTTATTATGTTTAATTTATGTAAACATTTTGTAAATTACAGATATAAAATACAATAATGAATTATAATGTTTTTATAATATATAGAGTGAAATAAGGAGGTAGTTATATGGTAATAGTAACTTTTTATTAATTTAGTTTTTATACTGTATTATTCTTATAATTAAATTTATTTTTTCCTAAACTGTGCTTGGTTAAAATTTGATTCGTTTATGCTTAAAAAATTGGTATCTTTTCTAGTATTATTCATGATCAATATAAATTAAGAGAGGAAGTATTAATAATATGGAAAAATTACGGTTATTAACATTTAAAAATATAGTAGAACCCCTCTATAATGAGAAAGTATCGTATATTTACTTTCCTATTGAATGGCTTGAGATTGTAGATATACATTATAGAACATTTTTATTAACGAGCAAATTAAAACTTGTAAATGAAAGATTGTATGATATGTTTTCTGATATATTGTTCATTCAGCATGATCCATATGTATTAAAGGAAGATACACCTTGGATTGTAGCAAAAGAACCAATGAGACAAGAACAGTTAGACTATATTTTCCAAAGCTGGTATGAGGTTATTCATGATTGGAAACCGAATAAATTAATAGATCCACCACATTTAGAATGGCAGTATGATTTAATTAGTAATTTACCAGTATTACATGATAAAAAAACGTTTTCTAAATGGGTACCAGCTTTAATTACTCATATTTTTTGCGAACAGCCTTTACGTATGGAAAATAAAAACGAGGAAGAAATATATTTTTCGCCACTGCGATCACAAGATGTTTTTGAAGCGATGTCTGAGCCAATTAAAGATGAAGAAACACATGATTATTTCGCTTATGTATATCGGTTTGAATACGTAACTCGTGGAGGTGAGAATATTCCACTATTAAAAGTATCCGTAGGGATTAGGC
>NZ_JBFUIN010000806.1:0-1317 GCF_056401855.1 Bacillus sp. P4_D3 | reverse complement strand
GTTAAAGGTCTTGCTTCTAAACCGATATTAGATGTCGATGTTGTAATAGAAGATTATGATGTTTTTCCTAAAGTAATAAAGGGGTTTGAAAAGATAGGATATTTTCATCAAGAAGAGTGGAGTTTTAAGGGGAGAGAGGCTTTTGGAAGAAAGGATCAATATGTTCCGAGGGATGGGAAGAATACAATTTGGATGGAACATCATTTATATGTATGCGATAAGAATAGTGAAGAGTTAAGAAGACATGTGGCGTTTCGTGATTATCTTCGTGGAAATCCAAACGTTGTTATTGAATATGGGAAGTTAAAGAAAGAGTTAGCAGAAACGGCGGAAAATCGCTCAAGTTATAGCTTAGGTAAAACGGAATTCATTGAAGCTGTATTGGAAAAAGCTATGAAGGATAGTTGAATAAGGGAGTTTGTATCAATAAGAAAATAGACTAAGGTGGCAGAAATCATATAATGCCACCTATTATTTTTGAAGAAGAGGTTTTACTATATGAACTGACCTTATAAAACAATTACAATCTGTCCCTGCCAAATAATAAATCTCGTAAATATAATGGGAAATAAGAAGATAAGAAAAGAGGGAGCTTATGTACATACCAAAACATTTCACTATACAAGATGAAGAGAAGAAGTACGAAATTATTGAACAAAATAGCTTTGCAACTTTATTTTCTCAACATAACGGAGCACCGTACGCAACGCATTTACCGTTATTGTTAAATAGGGAAACACTTACTTTATCCGGGCATTTTGCACGTCCAAATGAGCAGTGGAAAGATAGTGAAAATCAACAAGTGGTAGCTATTTTTCAAGGGCCACATAGTTATATCTCTCCATCATGGTATGAAACAAATAAAGCAGTACCAACATGGAACTATGTTGCGGTGCATGTATATGGAGAGTTAGAAATTGTTGAAGATGAACAGGAATTAATAGATTCACTTCAAGATTTAGTACATAAATATGAAAATCCAAAAAGCACCTACTCACTGAATGATGTAGATCCGAATTATATGGAAGGATTAAGTAGGGGAATAGTTGGGTTTAAAATAAAGATAAATAAAATAGAAGGAAAAGCGAAGTTAAGTCAAAATCATTCTGTGGAGAGAAGAGGATTAGTTGTAGAAGAACTTGAGAAAGTTGGGAGTGAAGGGAGCAGGGGGATTGCGAGATGGATGAAGGAGCAGTTGTATAATAATGAGGGTTAACGATTACATATAGAGTGCGCTCGGTAAATCAAATAATTATAAAAAAGTCGTGCTAATTTTGAAGTGCACCCCAATTGTTAGACACAGTCTAACAATTGGGG
>NZ_JBFUIN010000805.1:0-1318 GCF_056401855.1 Bacillus sp. P4_D3 | reverse complement strand
TGATATTATCCCCTTTAAGTAGACAGTGTAAAAAGACCATGCACATACATGGATGTTACACTATTACTTGGAGGGGATTTTTCATGACTAAAAAAGGTTCAAYATTTATTACATATTCAGAAGAATTAAAGTTAGCGGCTGTTCAAAGTTATTTAAACGGAGAAGGAAGTTACAATATGATAAAGGAAAAATATCAGATTAGAAGCTCTACACAACTAAAAAATTGGGTGAAAAAATATAAAGAATTTGGTGAAATTACAGATACTCGTGGAAAAAATGGTGGAATGAAAGGCATATCAAATCCTCTAAAAGGCAAACGCGTTCATTTTAAGACGATTGAAGAGGAACGTGACTACTATAAGGCACAGGTTGAATATTTAAAAAAGCAGTATCCGAATCTGTAAATGGAGGTGCACTAAAATATACGGTGAGATATCATATCATTGAATCATTAAAGGRGAAATATCCAGTTATATGGCTTACGAAATTTGCGGGTGTACATCGTTCAAGTTACTATAAGTGGATTCATACAAAAAGTATGAAAAACATGCGACTAGAATCCGAGAAACGATTAAAAAAAGTAATACAATCTATTCACGTAAGGCACAAGGAATATGGTTATCCACGTATGAAAATCGCTTTACAGGAAGAGGGATATTTTATAAATCACAAAAAAGTATATCGCTTAATGAGCGAGCTCAACATTCAATCTATTATTCGAAAGAAGCGTYGCTTCTTTAAAGGGAACTATTCCAATGTTTTTCCGAATGTTTTAAACCGTGAATTCAAAGATCGCCAACAAAATGAAGCGCTTGTTACAGATATTACTTACCTACGATTCCAAGAGGGATTTCGGTATCTTTCTGTTGTACAAGATATTTATAATAACGAAGTTGTTTCTTGGAAAATATCCAAGCGCAACGATAATGAACTTGTATTAGATACAATTGAAATGTTGGCACAAAAAAGAGATGTGCGTRGAACCATTCTCCATTCAGATCAGGGATTCCAGTACACATCTCAYGCCTACAACAAACGACTTTTAGGTTTAGGTATCATTGGCAGCCACTCTCGCAAAGGAAACTGCCATGATAATGCCTGTATTGAGTCATTTTTCTCCCATTTTAAATCGGAAATGTTGTATTTGAATCATTTTAAAACAGAAGCAGATTTAATACAAGCAATTGAAGAGTATATTTATTTTTATAACTATAAACGGTTCCAAAAACGACTCAACCACCGAGCTCCGATAGAATATCGAATCTCGATGGCTGCTTAGTCTTTTTAATATTGTCTACTTGACAGGGATAAGACCCCA
>NZ_JBFUIN010000804.1:0-1323 GCF_056401855.1 Bacillus sp. P4_D3 | reverse complement strand
CTACTATATGGCAGGAGCCTCGTTTTTTTCGAACGACAGTAAAAGAGAATATGTATTTTCAAGAAGGGGTCTTAGAAGAACAGTTAGAAAAAAATATTGAACTTGTAAATGCGAAGTCGATTATTAGGAGTTTATCTGAAGGTATTCAGACTGTACTACATAAAAGCGGTGAAGAGTTTTCGGGAGGAGAGAGAAAGCGTCTTGCGTTATTGCGAGCGATTGTATCAAATCCGAATCTCATTATTTTAGATGAACCGACTGCGGGATTAGATCCGAGCAATCAAGAAGTGGTTTGGAATATGCTTAAAKGGCTAGGGGGGAATGTAACGAGAATTGTGACGACACATGATGTCGAGAGGGCGATGATAGCGGATCGGATTGTTGTCATGAAGAATGGAATTATTGTGGAATGTGGGGATCCTAGAGAATTATTAAATTGTAAGTCATTGTTTAAAGAGATGCTAATAAAAAGATAAGAGCTATATAGCGCTCTTATCTTTATTCACTCTTATTAAGTTGGTACGTATATGATTCAGTATCGCTAGTACTAAACTCTTTGACTAGAGTAAGTTCATTTGTATCCGGATTATATTTGAAAATTTTGACCGTACGTTCGCTACTTAGTGATGGATTATATTCTTGAAGAGYAAATGTTTCCACCAGCAATCTGTGTCATATTACTGGTGGAAACATTTTCTATGGAATCATGATTTGTAGAAATTTMAACGACTCTTTTCGCAGTTTTTATATGTATTTCTAATTATATGATAAAAAGGAAAATATTTCATCTTAGTTAAAAATATTCCGACTATTTAGAATGTGAATATTTCCAAGCTTGTCCGTATAAGCTAAAATAAGGTATATAGTATTTTGATGATTATGTTATAAGAAGATAAACACGTTAGGGTGATATAAAATGTGGCGGAAGCTTACGATTATTGTAGTGTTACTTTGTTTAGCGGGATATGCAGCTTATGATCAGTTTGGTAAAAAGGATCAAGTAGTACAAGGGAAGCAAGAAAAAAGTGAAGCTGTTATGAAAGAGATGATTGCAAGGAATGGTATTGAAATAGGAAAGAATGCACCTGATTTTGAATTAACGAAGTTAGATGGAAAAAATGTGAAGTTATCAGATTTAAAAGGAAAGAAAGTGATTTTAAACTTTTGGGCAACGTGGTGTGGACCTTGTCAGCAAGAAATGCCCGATATGGAGGCCTTTTATAAAGAGCATAAGGAAAATGTAGAAATTTTAGCAATAAATTATACTCCTTCAGAAAAAGGTGGGGGAGAAGAAAAGGTAAGCAACTTTGCGAAGGAAAAAGG
>NZ_JBFUIN010000803.1:0-1323 GCF_056401855.1 Bacillus sp. P4_D3 | reverse complement strand
CATTTATTACAGGAAACAAACGGTATAGAAGGTGAATATGGGGACTTTATTTGGGATGCTTCAAGAATTAAAACGGAAAATATGAATATGAGAAATACAGTCGTATTCAAGGATTTGTACATGCCTTTTGACTGTTTATTATTTTTTGCTGATGGCGGAAATGGTGATTTGTTTGGCTATTCCATTTTGAATGAAATAGTGCAAAGAGATGATATATATGTATGGAATCATGAAAATGATAGTAGGACGTGGGTTGCTCCTTCCTTAAAAACTTTTATGAAGTGGTGGGGGAGTGGAAAGATAACAATTTAGACATAGTATGAAGAAAAAACGCCTTGTTACTAAAGAAACAAGGCGTTTTTCGTATGTAAATCTACCACTCAATCGGTTCTTCCCCGTACATCTCCCACAGTCTAGGAAACATCTTTTTCAATCCTTCTTCGTCATCTTCATCCCAGTCAAACTCAAAATCTATCTCGTCGAATTTTTCATTGGATAAGACATGGTAAAGTGTAAAGTATGTATCATCTTCATCTCCTGTTTTTTCTGCATATACAGTGAAACCGAAGTATAAAGAAAGTTCTTCAATATTTGGTACGTCATACTCACTCAAATTTTCTAATACAGGAATTAACCGTTCTGGATCTTCAATACACGCTTCATAAGTTTCTTTCCCTTGATATAATAACCATCCGCGGAAGTAATCAAAACAATCATCCGAACAACCGCCTAAAATAATATAAGCTGCTGCCCATAAGCGAGATGTATAGGAATCTTTTAATATGCGATGCATATGTGTGTCAAAAGCTACAATTTCATGTACTGTACGTTTAGCAAGGTGAGAAGTAAGCCATTCTAGTTGTTCTTCTTGGTCTTCACCTTTCGTTTTTGTACGATCAAGTAGTTCCCAAAATTCTTCTTCTGTTATCGTTTTTTCTTTTATATAATCTTCCCCAGGGCACGGGTCTGTATATCCTTTTTTTCGTTTGGAAGCGATTAGTTTGTTAGCTTCTTTTATACACTCTTCTGCTGTTTCAAACTCTTTCGCTTTCACACTACCAGCTGTGCCAATTTTTCCGTAAAACACAACATAGTCTCTATCTTTCACAACGATTTTCCAAAACTTATTTGATTTCTCAGTCTGCTGGATTAATAACGTTTCCATTCGTACCCCCATAATGTTTTCTAGTGTGCAATGTGATTGTAACATATGTATATTTACTTGTAATGACAAATCAAGTGTATCGAGTTTTTGAAAAAATCAAAAATCATTGAACGGAATAGAAAAATTTAGTAATCTTATTTGTACAGCACATACATAAT
>NZ_JBFUIN010000802.1:0-1323 GCF_056401855.1 Bacillus sp. P4_D3 | reverse complement strand
GTATTTTCCAAGGAGATGAATTATATTTTTCTAATAGAAATGAATTAAATCAGTAGCCCCAATATGGAGGGAAATAGTATGAATCTTGATAATATAGATTTTGTTGTTGAATAGAGGTTTGAGTTGGTTCGTTTATCGTTCCACGGTTTTGATTACAGTTTGCTGGTGGACCAATTACTGTAGTAGATTGAATTGGAGAAATGGCTTGTTTCCATTGTTGTTCATCGAGACAGTAAGTATGGGCCATAATGTTTGATGGAGTTAACCTTAAAATATCAGATCCAAAAATAACTTCAGGAGTTGGGGCATCAAAAATGGCTAATAGATGTGTATTATCTGTTGTGGCGATTTCATAATGCCACCAAGCTTGTGGGATATTAGCAACTTGCCCTGGTTTTATCGGTAAGTTTAATATTTGATTCGTAAATGGATTAAGTAAAGAAACGACAGCGGATCCTGAAATACAGTAAACGAGTTCAGCTGCATTTTGATGGATGTGTGGTTCTACAACATTACCTGTGCTTAAATATATATCTAATAAAGAAGTGTTTTCTAATGTGTTTAATTGTTTGATGCCAAGTACGTTTATATAATTTTGAGCATCTTTCTTAAAAAAATTACTTTTATTTAAATCATGAGTGAAATTAGTTGAGGGGGAAGTGTAGTCGATATTAGAAGTCATTTGTATTACCCGCCTTTCTTATGGTGTATTGCAATCTGAAATTAGGGTATGAGTCTAGTTATTGAAATGTGAAGGGCTGATGGTTTTAGTTTTTTTAAAATAAAAACGTTAGTATGTATGCAGTCTGATTGGATTACGATGAAATAGTATAAAGTTAGTTTGGTTGCGAAAAAAAGTGCTATTAATTACAATTAATGTGATTGATAGCGCTTTTTTTATTATGGAATACAAGGGGAGTGTAGGGAATGAATAAAACTATTTTAAAAGAGTTAGAAGTTGAATTGAAAAATCACTTTAAACCGTTTTTGAATGCACCTGCAACAATAGAAGAAATTAAATATGTCGAAAGTGAAATGGGAATTTCGTTTCCAGATGAATTACGTATGCTTTATCTCACGCATAACGGTGAGGTTAAATCTGGACCAGGATTATTTTTTGGTTTGCCATTTCTCTCGTTAGATGAAGTTTTAGATGAGTGGAGAATATGGAAAAAGGTTGAAGATGGAGAACCATTTGATTTTGATGCATATTCTATACCAAAAAATTATATTAAAGAAAAATATGCAAATGGAAAATGGATACCAATTAGTAATGACGCTGGTGGAAATAATATTGCAATAGACGTTGATCCGGATTAAAAG
>NZ_JBFUIN010000801.1:0-1324 GCF_056401855.1 Bacillus sp. P4_D3 | reverse complement strand
TATTTGTAGATCAAATGGGAATTTACTATAGTACGGCTGCATACGAATTAAATTGCAATGAGATAGTACAGCAGCACATACTCGAAGTTATCCCGTTTGGTGTAAAATCTGAGGAAAGAGAAGAAATCGCCAAAATGATACATTACATGTGCTGTAAATCAACCTTGCTCTCGGAACAAAATATTCATAATACGCATGTAATGCATATGGTTAAATTAATTAAAAATTATACTACAGATATTGATTCAAGGGAGTTTAAAGAATTCAGTGACGAATTAGATGCAGATGTAATAATTTTAGAAAAAGAAGATGCATTGATATTAATATAAATAATAGTATACAAATCCTGCTAGTAATAATGAGCAGGATTTGTCATTTTTTCATGTAAATAAGGCTATCCTTTGTCATGTATCTTTTCTTTTACGTATTTACTTTATTTACATACAGGATTAAGATGTTTTTTAGAAATACAAAAACTACATCATATGGAAAAGCGATTTTTATTAATTGAAAAGAAAATTTGAAAGGAATGGGGAATTGTGAAGAAATTAGATGTATTATTAATGCTACTGAGCGGCCTCTTTCCAATTGCAGGAATGTTAAAGCAAATCCCTCTTGAACAATCTTTATATATTGGAGGACTTTTATTTTTTACTAGTTTCGGTAGTTACTTTGCGAAAAAGATATATTCACGTATATGTAGCTGGATAGCATATGCACCATTTATAACACTACTGTTAGTTATTTGGAATCAGGATATTTCAACAAGTGCTATAATAGCAAATGCCAAAATTGCCGCTTGTATGGCTTTAATACCTTGTATATTCCGCTTTCGTACATACGGGCTTACTTTAGGTTTATTCTCATTATGGGCCGCTTTATTATGGGATATAAAAGAAGTACAGTCGTTAGTCATACTTGAGCGTATGACGAGTTTAATGACAAGCAATTACGTATATCTTTTACTCTTGGTTGGAGGACTTATATTAGGTGGATTACTTGCGACGTTAATTCATCGAAAAGAGAAAGATAATAATAAAGAAAATACAAATCTATTTAAACAAAAAAAGAAAMGTAAAAGGCTATCATTTAAGATCCGCTTTCCAAGATTACCGAAATTTAAGATGAAATTATTTAAGTTTGGTGGAAAAGGTTCTAAACGTAAAACGTCAGAAATAATGCATGAGCGTAATAACGAAGAACCAGTTGTAACATATGAAATGGCAGAGCAAATAGATCAATATAAAGAAAGTACTGTTCAAGGACAAACTAGGATGGAACGTCGAAAAAATAGGTATAATGCATAATAAATTTCACTAACCCC
>NZ_JBFUIN010000800.1:0-1324 GCF_056401855.1 Bacillus sp. P4_D3 | reverse complement strand
GTATTTTTGTTTTTTACTTTATTTATGATAGTGGGTACTTAGGGAAGAAATATAAGAAATTACTTATCATTCTTTGTACGAGCATCCCACTAATTTTATGTATGCGGTACCCTATCTATATGGATGAAAATTGTATTCATGATTTAAGACAAATCCCCTTTTTAATTGGTACACTTTATGGTGGATTTCCTGTCGGTATTGCATTACTCATGATTTTATTAATTACACGTTTTATGTTTTATGGTTTTAGCCTGTTAACAATCATTGTTTATGGAACGATGTTAATAATTACAGCATTCGCATCATCAAAATTTAAAACATACAATCGGAAAACGAAAGTAGCTTCATCTATGTTTTTAACTTTTTTCCTTGCAATATTTACAACAGTAATTGTTTTAACTCTATCAGATTTTGAAGTGAATAATTTKTACATTATTTATTTCATTCTATTACCCACTATTTTAATATTATTTATGGTCTATTTTAATGAAGTTTTAAAAGATGCAATATTCATGCGATCAAAATTAATAAAAGTTGAAAAAATGGAGATTGTCAGCCAACTTGCTGCAAGTATTTCACATGAAGTAAGGAATCCATTGACTGTTGTAAAAGGATTTACACAACTTTTAAAAACACCAAATATAACTCAACAATCCAGAGATGAGTATATTGAACATATTCTTGAAGAGTTAAATCGTGCACAAGCAATTATTGATGATTACTTAACTTTTGCCAAACCGGCTTCAGAAAAACTAGATCATATTTCAGTGGAGCACGAGTTAACTCGGGTTATTAATATGATGTTGCCTTTTTGTAACATGAATAATATTAATATTACAAAAGAGTTCTCAGCGGGAACAATTATTGGTAATACACAGCATTTCCATCAATGTTTTTTAAATTTAATAAAAAACAGTATAGAAGCAATGCCATGTGGCGGTAATCTAATTATTTCTGCAACTGTTAGTAATAATAAGGTCATAATAAGGATTCAAGATAGTGGAATTGGAATGTCGCAAGAGCAAATTAATCGATTTGGCGAACCGTATTTTAGTACAAAAACGAAAGGTACTGGTTTAGGTACGATGGTTGCTGTGAAAATTATCGAAACGATGCGAGGCACATTGAAAATTCGAAGTGTTATAAATAAAGGAACTACTTTAACTATCACATTACCTAAATACAGTAATGAAGAGATTTCGTATAATAAATGAAAAAGGAGCTATTAAGCTCCTTTTTTATTTATTTCGATACAAAAAGTATCTGCTATGTTTCTTAAAGTTTACATTTTGTGGAGACTAATTAGAAATTAGTACTCTTAGCT
>NZ_JBFUIN010000799.1:0-1328 GCF_056401855.1 Bacillus sp. P4_D3 | reverse complement strand
CAACTACAGTATGAATCACTGCAATGATAATCGGTAAGAAGAACATTAATACTAACTGTCTCGTTACAACTTTTTTTAACTCTCGTTTACTTAATCCCATTTTCGAAATCATTTTATATTGTTGTTGATCACGGTCCAAATCAGTATATAATCGGAAATAAATAAAACTAGCAGCAAATGTAAAGAAAACGATTCCGACTAAAACACTTGCCATAAGTAATAAACCATTCTTTTGCTTTGCCTCCAACAAGTTTAATGTTAAAGCTTCAAAGTAGAAATCGCTGTCCCTAAGATCTTTATCGAATACATTCTTTAATTGATTTGAAATCTCTTTCGTTTTTATCCAATCATCTACAACAAATCCGTAAGTACGATGTTGAATATTTTCATCTTTTGGATTACTCGTATGAGGAATTTCATCATACACATGATCTTGAACAGCAATATAAATACTACTAGGATCATGTGGTAAAACTAAATTTTCCACAGTTTTTTTCACACGAAATGTCTTTGTCCAATCTCCTTGAATGACTTCAATATTTTTTTTATAGTCACCATTTTTAAATTCTTGTTTTTGTGACACCCTCCCAGGGATTAGTAAAATTTCATCTTCTTTTTCAATCGTTTCTTGTTGGTACCCGAGTGCTCTCGTAAGTTCGTTATATTCACTTAATTTCAATACATTTACGTTACTTTCTGTAAATTTATTTGAAGATGAAGCCATTCGGTACGGAATATTTGCATCCGCAAGATGTTTTTTTATAATAGAGAGATGTTTATCTACCAATTTGTTGTTTTCAGAGCTTTCATACAGAAATGTATATGGGTTTGTCATCCATACTAAATTCCTATTACCAAGAGCAGCTGTTGTACCGATTGCTGTAAATGCAACTGCTGAAATAATAGATACAATGAAAAACATCGTTGCGTTATCTTTCATACGGTAAATTAATTCTGAAAATGTTAATATATTTGTTCGCTTTAAAAAGAATGATTCACTCCTTTTAGCAAGATACAATATATACACGCTACACTGTGTATATAAAAAGTACGTTCCTATAATGACTAGAAGTACACCCATTCCGAGCGTAATAAAATTAGTACTTGGGATAAAGCGAAATACTGAAATATATCCATAGCCTATACTAATTAAAGAAAGTAGCGATAATAGAATAGAAGCTTTCGGTTCAGGCTTTGGCTTTTCCTCTGCTTGAATAAGTTCCACAAGTTCCGTTACTTTTATCATTTTAAAAGTAACAAGCGAAACAATTAAAAATAATAAAAGAAATGTGATGACTGTTAATAATACCGCCTGCACTGGTATATAA
>NZ_JBFUIN010000798.1:0-1329 GCF_056401855.1 Bacillus sp. P4_D3 | reverse complement strand
ATAATAATTTGAGATAAAATAACTCCAAAATTAAGTTTAGGTTCGCCATACGAATAATATACAAGGTTCTCAGGTCCTATAACATCTACAAATAAACCAAAAATTAAAAATACTACTATACCAATGAGATACATACTTGCTGCGGGAATGAGATAATTTAGGAATGTTGAACCTACTCCTAATCCCCAACGGCCCTTCAATGAAGATAAAGCCCCTTTTTTCAAATCACTAATCACCTTAGTTCCACCCTTCAATTTATTATATAAAAAGAATCCGCCCTAAAACTTCCACTTATAGGCAGTTCTTTTATTTAATCATATAAAAGCATAGATTAATAGTAAAATTATATTTTTAAGTGTTTATGCTCTTTTGCAACTCTTCCTTCTCCTACATAAACATGCAGGGACTTCCCACTCAATAGGTCATACTCTAATTGAATTTTGACTCCTACCGTATGACTACTTCCACCTGAGCCTTGATAATGTGAAGAAAACTTGAATTTGAAATGTTGTAGAATCTAGAATCCGAATTCGCTTAAAAATCGTGGTGTATTGATGAATTATTTCTTTTACAGAATGAAATTTCCTGTTAATTGGAAGGAATGTTTGTAAATTAAAGAAATTTAAAAACTAGGGAATAAATATTTTTGTTTTTTCTGAATTTTAACTTTTAAGTTAGAAGGGATGTCCCTCTACCTTTTTGTTTGTTATGTTTTTAAAATATAGAGGAAATTGCTACTATATGTTTCTAACTAACATTTTAGCACTAGATGAAACTTTGAAATAAAGTCGTACTGTTTATAAAGGTTCCCGACTAATGCGAGTTGATTATCAGATGTTGTTTTCTTAACTTGATAAACATGTATGGTGACCCMTATATTATAATTACCTATATGATATAACCGATATCAAAAAAGGAGTGTCTCTAATATGTACAAACTCAAAACAATAGAAACTAACAATAGTGTACTTGAGTTTATTGAAAGTGTTGAAAATCTTAACAAACGAGAAAGTGCCTATCAATTATTAGATATATTTACTGAAACAACAGGATATACAGCAAAGATGTGGGGACCTAGCATTATCGGATTTGGTACATACCACTATAAATATGAATCTGGTCATGAAGGCGATGCCCCATTAGTTGGCTTTTCTCCTAGAAAAGCCAAAATTAGTTTATATTTTACAACCGGTGACCCAAGACGAGAAGAACTATTGAAAAAATTTGGAAAGTACACGTCTGGAAAATCATGTATATATATTAATAAAGTAGCCGACATTGATATTCATGTTCTAAAAGCGCTAATCGAACAATCTGTAAGTTTTTTAA
>NZ_JBFUIN010000797.1:0-1331 GCF_056401855.1 Bacillus sp. P4_D3 | reverse complement strand
ATCTACTTCTAATTTTTTCATAGTTGAATGCGGCATATATAGTTTATTAGCTGGATCCATTATAGGAGGGGCCTGTTGACCCATGGCTTGCTCATTCGTTTCGTAAATACCGATAATTTCAACCTCCAGGGTTTCCTTCTTATCCCCTGATTGCACTTTAACTTTGTCTCCTACTTTCAAATTGTTTAATTCCGCTAAACGTTTTTCCATTAAAGCTACATTCTGATCTTTCATCTGTTCTGTAATTGGTTTCCCATCAATGATTTTACTTTTTCCATTCTTAAAGCTTTCTTGTAATGCAGTTTTGCGAACTCCCTCAATCATAAAAGAAGAATTCATATCTATTTCTGTACCAGAGCTTGAACCGCCTCGTACAGCCGCCATTCCCACTTTACCTTTTCCTTCTTCTTCTCCTTCTGAAGCTCCTACTAGTTTAAGTCCATCAGAAATTCCGAAAGTATTGGTTATGTAATTATAGTCTTTTACATACTTTGACTTCGCTAATTGATCTGCTTCTTTTGTGTTGAGCTGCGGCGGCTTAGGCATCTCTCCAGTTTCTCTAGCTTGTTGACCTAATTTGTCAAAATCAAGACCTAAAGTAACATCTGCACCTAGTTTTTTTCTTGCTTCATCAGCAGCTTTTTTTGATGCATTTTGGATTGTGAATCCTGCCAACACTAAATTTGTAACAATTAGGAAGACTGCCATCAAAATTAATGATGTTCCTACTCTTTTTTTCATACTGAGAATTGCGCGTTTCATAAAATTCATTTTTTCTTACCTCCTTGATAACTTATATTCTATATAGGTTATCTAGAGTCTATATGGAGCTAATCGGTAGTTTATCTAAAGATATAAGGAGTTTATGTGTAGTTATTCAATGACCTGGTCAAGAAAAAATGGAACACAAATTCAAAAACGCAATCGTTTTTGAATATTGGTAAGGAGGTAGTCCATTTAAGGAACTTTAGATAGAATAGAGGTTAAGCTTCATTGAATGATAGCATATAGATCCATGCTTATTATATAATTTCTATACAACAAATAAAAAGCACCTTATTTGAATGGTTATATGTGTGTTTGTTAAATATGAAAATTCATTAAAGAATATGGAGTTTTATTGAAGTTGGTCGGATTTTCTAATAATAATATTGTGTTAAAAAGCTTAACTTATAATTTTATAAGTTAGGCTTTTTTATGCTATCTATAAGAAAAAGTTATAGATACTCATAATATTTTATAATTTAACCTATTGTATTTAAACAAGTAAAATACAAGTAACAAGTGCATACATTAAGGAGGTTTTTTGATAGTGACAGAAACTATAACAT
>NZ_JBFUIN010000796.1:0-1331 GCF_056401855.1 Bacillus sp. P4_D3 | reverse complement strand
CACCACTTTTTGCGGTGTATCTTTCTCAACATATTCTATTTCCGTTTACTTCTTTTCGTCTTAAACAATCTCACTAAGTTCGAAACAACTGTTTTCGTTACCGCATAAACAGGCACTGCTAAAATCATTCCGATAATTCCCGCGAAATTACCTACCCCTAAAATAAGGATGATAATTGTTAACGGATGGATGTTTAATTTCGAACTCATAATACGTGGAGATATGATGTTACTTTCAAACTGCTGTACAATTGTTACAATAATAATTACGTACAGAGCTTGCATCGGAGATACGAACAGCCCTACAATTACAGCTGGTGCTGCTCCGATAAATGGACCTAAGTTCGGAATTATATTTGTAAATGCTGCGATAATCCCTAAAACGAAAGCATACGGTAAACCGATAATTAAATAACCAGTAAATGTAAAGGCACCTATAAATAAACAAACGAGCGCTTGCCCTTGAATATATGCAGATAATGTTTCGTTCGTTTCCTTTATGATACGAAGTCCTTCTTCACGGTAAGACTCTGGTAATACACTAACAGCTTTTCCTGGAAATGCATGTCCATCTTTAAACATATAAAATAAAATGAACGGTACTGTAAAAATAACTAACGCCACGTTCGTGATAATACCAAATAAAGCCGTTGCACTCGACGTAATTGTGTTTGGTATTTCCTTTAAGTATTCAATCGCATTTTTCTCAATTGTTTCAATGGAAACGTAGTTTTGTGTAGATAACCATTCAAATAACCTATGATGGGATAGATCTTGTATGTATACTTTCCCCTCTTTTATATAAGTCGGCATGTTTTTCACTAGATCCATTAGCTGTTGTGAGATGGTTGGAACAACTACTCCAATAGCAACTCCAGTTAATGTGATGATAAAAAGATACAGTAGTAAAATCGCTAAACCTCTAGGTACTTTTTTATTCTCCAAAAAGACTAACAATGGGTTAAATATGAAGTATAAAAATAACGCGATTAAAATTGGGAAAAATAATGTTGATATGAAGATACCAATCGGTTGAAATAGAAACGATATTTTTGTGCAAATAAATATAATTCCTACAACCATTAGCACTTCTAATGTCCAAAAGTGCACTTTCGATTTCAAAAAAACGTCCTCCTTTAAACTAGCACTTCTCTTCATTGTACCAAATTAAACTTAGATTTCACATAATATTTTCCTTTACAATATTCCAAAATCCCATTAAATACACTACAATGAGATTACAGACAAATTTGCAGGTAAAGGTGATAAATATGACACAATGCATCATTTGCAGAAAAGATACGAAAGAACTTAGTGAACAATATGTCATTC
>NZ_JBFUIN010000795.1:0-1337 GCF_056401855.1 Bacillus sp. P4_D3 | reverse complement strand
ATCCACCGCTACAATAAATATTGGTATAATAGGGATGTTTCATGAATTTCCGTTTCTTTATGTAATTGGGGGAAGAGATTTACCTAATCGATTTGATAATAAAGAGGTTGATGAAACAATTCTAGAAGCTTTGAAGTGCTTATATAAAGAATATAAGATGACAAGTCAAACAAACGTTGTAACCGATAATTGAATAAAAACGTTATTTTAATAGCAGGGAGGGGAATAGTGCACCTAAAGGAGTATACCGTTTACAAAAGTGAATCGCTCATATGTATCGGGACTATAAAGGAATGCGCTCAGCATATGGGAGTGTCTGGTGATTTCTAACATAAAAAGAGAGCACAAAGGCTCTCCTTAATGGTTTTGTGATCCGCCAGCAAAACGAAAAGATTCAAGTACTTCAATACATTAGAAATTTTGTGAACATGAAGTACAAGGTCCACCAGTAGGTTGAAATACAACATTGTCAACAAAAGCTGTTGCGCCTTGCCCACCTGTAGCAATATTTTGGAAAGCAACACATGCTGTAGTCACACCAGGAGGTATACACACAACAAGAATATAATGTTGGAAAAGGGATTGCGGTTGATTCGCAACAGGTATAATATGTGGAATATTTCCAAGAGTTATTGGGAGAGGAGGACATCCATGTCCAAGGTCTGGAAAAGATACAGAAGCTATAAGAAATGCATTATCCCTTACATCCGCAGCAAAAGAAAACGTAAAACAACAACCTTCGTCAACATCAACCAATTGATTAATACTTCCACCTGGTCCAATTGACGCAGCTAAGAGACTAAGTGCCCCATTTGAAAGAATACGACCACTATGAGCATTTGGAACACCTACTTCTTYAACATCCCCAATTTGATTCCAACCAGGAACTGGATCGGTTACTAATGGTGGTTCGTCAAATCCAGGGTTGTCAAGAACATTAGTACATGGACAACACGCTACTGCAGTTGGTCCTGTTGCGCCTGTTGCGCCTGTTGCKCCTGTTGGTCCTGTTGGTCCTGTTGGTCCTGTTGGTCCTGTTGGTCCTGTTGGTCCTGACGGTCCTCCTGACGGTCCTGTTGGTCCTGTTGGTCCTGTTGGTCCTGTCGGTCCTGTTGGTCCTGTTGGACCCGTTGGACCAATTTCAGGTGGAGGTAAAGGGGGCCCAAAACATTCGCATGGAATATGAAATTTCTTATTAAATTTACTCATTTTTACACCATCCTTATCATTAACCCAACTTACACTATATAGTTTATGAGTTAGCTAACACGCAAGTATAAGGAAAAAGCCTTTAAAAATAAAAATAAGCATATGCCCTTATGTCACAGATATAAACC
>NZ_JBFUIN010000794.1:0-1339 GCF_056401855.1 Bacillus sp. P4_D3 | reverse complement strand
TTACAAATAACCGGATCAGCATTAAATTTCGCAATTACACTCATTTTAGGAACGATTCCAATGATTGTTATGAATCCATTTGCCGGTGTAATTGCAGATAAAGTTGATAAAAAGAAACTGGTCGTTTGCATGGATTTACTAAGTGGAAGTTTAATCCATAATTGTTACTTATATAGTAAGCAGCAATTATGGATTAAACTTATTCATTATTTATGCTATTACCTTTCTTATGTCGGTATTTACAACATTCTTTGGAATAGGGTTAGAAGCAGCAAAACCAAATATCGTGTCTAAAGAGAGATTAATGAGTATTAACTCTATAAGTAAAATTATCGATTCTGTATCTTTAATTCTCGGTCCTATGTTAGGGGGCATCGTTTTTGCTGTATTAGATATAAAAACTTTTATAATTATAAATGGTATTTCATTTATTCTTTCGGGCATATCCATATTGTTTATTCACTTTAAATTGTTCGAGTACAACATAAATGAGGAATGTTCAAAAAGAGAAATTAATTTTATTAAAGATATAAAAGAGGGGTTTTCTTACTTAATTGAAAGGGAAAGCTTAAAAAATACGTTTCGTATTTTAACTTCACTTAATTTCTTCCTAGGTTTTGCTGTAATCGTTCCATTACCGTACATAATAAACACAGTTCTCAATCTTAGTTCGAAGCAATTTGGCATAATTCATGGGACTTTTCCAGTAGGAATGATAGTTGGTGCAATATTAGTAAAAAAGATAACTGATTGTTTTTCTTATTCCTATCTTTTGAAAAAATCAAGTTTTATGTTGGCAATTTTTATGATAATTTCAGGGATTCCAGTTTTATTCAACAGTATTGAAGTAGATAATTTTGTATACGTTACTATGTATTGCATTATTATGTTCTTTTTAGGACTAATGATAGCACTAATTGATATTCCTTTAACTTATTTCATGCAAAAAGAGATTCCCGATGAATATAGGGGAAGAGTGCTCAGTATTGGATTAAGTATAGGTAAAATGATGCAGCCAATAGCACTGGCATTATCAGGTCTATTATTAAATTATATTCCAGCCTACATGCTTCCAATTGCAGGAGGGATAGTATTTCTTATTTTGAATAAGGCTTACTCAAATAAGTTGAATTTAGAAATTCATTCAACAGATTATAGTGTTTAACGTAACTAAATGATATTGTTAAATATTTAAAAAGCACAGGATTATTATCCTGTGCTTTTCTATCGTAATTCAGCTGTCTTTCTAATAACAATCTTATCAATATCATCTTCTTCATCACCAATAAATAACCCGCGCTCTTTTAAATATGTTTCGAAGTATAAATCTGCTTCTGCA
>NZ_JBFUIN010000793.1:0-1340 GCF_056401855.1 Bacillus sp. P4_D3 | reverse complement strand
GGTTATAAGTGGGGATAGAGAGTAAGGAAATAAAATCGATTATTTCAACAGAGGAAGAATTACGAGAAATATTAGGGCAACCGAGTGAGCGGGCCTTGAAAAAAGTTATTTCATCATTAGACCACCATTGCGTAGATTTTCTATCTAAATCTCCTTTTCTAGTATTATCTACTGCAAATAAATTAGGAGAGTGTGATGCTTCGCCGAGAGGAGACGCACCTGGATATGTATATGTATTAAATAAAAATAAAATTATCATTCCAGAAAGGCCGGGCAATCGTCGTATAGATTCAATTTTAAATATTATTTCAAATCCGCACGTAGGGTTAATCTTTTTTATTCCTGGTCTTGGGGAAACACTCCGAATAAACGGTAAAGCATATATTACAAACGATGAAGAAATTTTGAAAGAGATGCAGGCGAATGGACGTAATCCGTTACTTGGAATTGTTGTTGAAATAGAAGAATGCTATATTCATTGTGCAAAAGCTTTTATTCGTTCAAAAATGTGGGATCCAGAGTCATGGTTAAATAAAACAGAGCTACCTTCAGCAGCGAAAATGTTAATGGAGCATGCGAAAGTGAATGCTTCAGAAGAGGATGTTGCACGTTCTTTAGAAGAAAGTTATACGAAGAGATTGTATTGAACAATTGTAACTACTCAGTCATTCTATGAAAAACCGACAGAAAAGCACTTTTTTAATGGTCGAGAGGGACTGGCTATGTATAGGAGCGGTCAGGGCCTTTTCCTGCCACGCGCAAAGTTTTAAAATAAAGGAAGGTAGCAAGGTGTAGGTCCATTTTTTATCTTCATGGCAGCAATCTATATGCTGAAAAGTGAAAGTAACTTTCTATAGGTAATAAGGGGCGTATTTTCGCTGGAATAATACTCCTTACCAAACTCCTAAATGAAATGTATGGCTGAGTAGGTACAAAAAATTCACTTTATAAATATAGTGTTAAAGCGTAAAACTCTTTTTTTTTTAGAAAGGAATTTTAATATGGATATTGTTGGCTTGTCTGTGATGAATATATGTGACAGAGAATAAGTTTGTTTTAGATAATTTGTTATTGTAAAATATAATAATGTATTTCCTTTAAAATAGTAAATAAAAATAGGCTTGCTTTTTAAAATTTTCATAACTATAATRAGTTAACAAATARACATGAACGAAAAAGTAACGATAAGGACATGARATSATTTTTACGGTTTACAGAGAGGGAAGCCAAGGCTGTGAGCTTCCTAACACGARAAATRATCTTACCACCTTTGAACTTCAATAGTGAACGAGTAATCTAGTAATTATTGACGGTATCAGCCGTTATCTGAACTTGAGCAA
>NZ_JBFUIN010000792.1:0-1340 GCF_056401855.1 Bacillus sp. P4_D3 | reverse complement strand
GTTTAGAATAGCACGTCCAACTGATAAATTTGAAGAGGTTATAGCATTCTATGAAAAAGGATTAGGTTTAAAACGTATAGGTGAATTCTACGATCATGATGGCTATGATGGGATCATGTTCGGTCTACCAGATGAAGAGTATCATTTAGAATTTACAAGACATATAGATGGAAGCCCTTGTCCGGCTCCAACAAAAGACAATTTACTTGTATTTTACATGCGTGAAGATAGTGAAATGAAAAAAGTGAGTAAAAGGCTGCATGCAATGGGATACGATGAAGTAGAACCAGAAAATCCATATTGGAAAGATAAGGGGATAACGATAGAGGATCCGGATGGTTGGAGAATTGTGTTAATGAAAATAGAAGAATAAAGGGTAATGAATTTATTGAAAGATTACAAAAGAATTATTCTCTTACTTTAGACTTTCATCGTAAGAAATATGAGAAACCAGTTCTATTGTTAGCTGGGAGACAAGATATATCAGTAGGTTATCAAGATATTGTACGAATTATTGAAGATTACCCAAGAGCAACATTAGCGGTGTTAGATATGGCGGGACATAATTTGCAAATTGAACAGCCTGATCTATTTGAGAGTTTAGTTTGGGAATGGATTAGACGAACAGTTTAGCAAAGTTCATAAAATAGTTTAAAAGAAGAATTAATTAATATTTTGATTGTACTCAAGTTTTGAGACGGCAGAGATTAAAATAAGTAATTAACTTATAAATATTTTCAAGGAGGACTTATGAATACATATATCTATATGGTTAGGCATGGTGAATCACCAAAATTAGAAGGAGATGAAAGAACACGTGGATTAACTGAGAAGGGAACTTTAGATGCTCATAAAGTAACTGAGATATTAAAAACAGAGGGGATTGATACTTTCATTTCAAGTCCGTATAAGAGGGCTATGTTAACGATAGAAAAGTCAGCTAATTTCCATGAAAAAGAAATAGTAGTATATGAAAATCTCAAAGAGTGTAGGTTTTTAAGTGAGGATAAGATTATATCAGATAAGGAAGTGTATCCACTCGTAAAGAAGATGTTCTCTAATCCAGATTTCACACTAACTGGAGGAGAGTCGTATGTGGATTGTCAGAGAAGAGTCGTGAAAATATTAAAAGAAATATTAATAGATTTTCAAGGACATAAAATTGTAGTTGGTACACATGGGCTTGTAATGACATTGATGATGAACTATTTTGATAACCAGTATAGGCTTGAATTTTTAATGAATACATCAAAGCCAGACGTATATAAGCTAGAATTTAAAGACGAGCAATTAATAAATGTAGAGAGATTATGGAGAGAGAAATGAAATGGATTATATGG
>NZ_JBFUIN010000791.1:0-1342 GCF_056401855.1 Bacillus sp. P4_D3 | reverse complement strand
TAATAACGAGTAGCGCTTCACTCATTCCGCTTCCCCCTATATATGAAATTCCATAATAAAAAGAGAACACTCGATGTGTTCTCTTTTTATCCTTATTCACACTAACGTAGCAAGATGCTCTTTCGCGTCATATTCAACTAAACTTTCAGCATTTTTAATTCGATGAACAAAATCTGGGTTAGCGATTAATGGTCTTCCGAACGCCGCTACATCAATTGTTCCTTCTTGCAATGCTTCTTCTGCCTCTTTCGGATTCAAATTACCCACCCCAACAATAGTACCATCCCAGTATTTTCTTACTAATTGATGAAAATTCTTTCCGTCAGCAATAACTTGCGTATAATTCATCGTTGAAGGGTGAATCATCGTTAATCCAACTTCTTTGAACATATTTACAAAAGTTTCAATCGCAAATTCTGGGTTTCCCCACATATAGGCAGGGTTATCACCTTTAAAGGCAGAGAAGCGAAGCAGCGTTTTATTAGCTCCAACTGCTTCAATTACAGCCTCCGTTACTTCTTTCATAAATGTTAACCTTTGCTTTAAGTCCCCGCCATATTTATCTGTGCGCTTATTTGCAAATTCATAAGTAAATTGATCAATTAAATATCCATGTGCACCGTGAATTTCTACTCCATCAAACCCAGCTTCGATTGCGTTTTTTGCAGCTTGTGCATATTGACCGATAACTTCTTTTATTTCTTCTATTGTCATTGCTTCTGGTATATCAAACGGTTTACGAAAACGCGGAACATTACCCTCCGCAGCAATAGCAGACGGTGCTTGCGGCATTTGACCACCAATTATTTCGTGATGACTCATACGTCCAACATGCCATATTTGAGCAATAATCGTTCCGCCTTCTTTATGTACTGCCTCTGTAACAGGTTTCCAAGAATCAATTTGCGCTTGTGTATAAATACCTGGCACTCCTGGATTCCCTTTTGCTCTCGGGCTAATGACAATTCCTTCTGTAATAATTAATCCAATCCCATCCGCAGCACGTTTTTGGTAATACTCTACTACATCAGTACCAACTACCCCAGTCTCATTATTTGCAAAACATCTCGTCATCGGTGCCATCGCTATGCGATTACGAAGAGACCAAGATCCAATTTGAATCGGATCAAACACCTTTGTTTCATCAATGTTTTCAAAAGATCCCCAATTATTTATATTTGTTCCTGCATAAATATTTGCTGCTTTATTGTTTGAACTTGTCATTTTTCTTCCCCCTTATAAAAAAATTACTATAATCGCATCATACTTACTTTTAAATAGTAACGTCAATTTATACGTCTTTAACATTAAAGATTCGAATATTAAACAAATAGAATAATAA
>NZ_JBFUIN010000790.1:0-1343 GCF_056401855.1 Bacillus sp. P4_D3 | reverse complement strand
CTCTTACTATACTTTTAAAACATTAGAGGAGGATTTCCAAATGGCAAATCATGAATTAGATCAATTACGTAAACAGGTAGATGAAATTAACTTACAATTACTACACCTTTTAAACAAACGAGGTGAAATTGTTCAAAAAATCGGAGAGCAAAAACAAGTACAAGGTACGAAACGCTTTGATCCAGTACGTGAGCGTGAAGTACTTGATATGCTTGCAGAGCATAACGAAGGACCATTCGAAACGTCAACGGTTCAACATATTTTCAAAACGATTTTCAAAGCTAGCTTAGAACTGCAAGAAGATGATAACCGTAAAGCATTACTAGTTTCACGTAAAAAGAAAAAAGAAAATACAATTGTTAATGTTAAAGGTGAATTGATAGGGAACGGAACACAAACGTTCATTATGGGACCTTGTGCAGTAGAAAGCTTAGAGCAAGTTCGCCAAGTAGGGCAAGCGATGAAAGATCAAGGACTTAAATTAATGCGCGGCGGTGCTTTCAAACCGAGAACATCTCCATACGATTTCCAAGGTTTGGGAGTAGAAGGTTTACAAATTTTACGCCAAGTAGCAGATGAGTTTGACTTAGCAATTATTAGTGAAATTTTAAATCCGAATGACGTAGAAATGGCGCTAGAATACGTTGATGTAATTCAAGTTGGAGCACGTAACATGCAAAACTTCGATTTACTACGAGCTGTAGGTAAGGTTAACAAGCCAGTATTATTAAAACGTGGTTTAGCAGCAACAATTGATGAGTTCATTAATGCAGCGGAATACATTATTGCACAAGGTAATGACCAAATTATTCTTTGTGAGCGCGGTATTCGCACATACGAAAGAGCGACACGTAACACATTAGATATTTCAGCAGTACCGATTTTAAAGAAAGAAACACATTTACCAGTTATCGTAGACGTAACACATTCAACAGGGCGTAGAGATTTATTATTACCAACAGCAAAAGCGGCACTTGCAATTGGAGCAGATGCAGTAATGGCGGAAGTACATCCGGATCCAGCAGTTGCGTTATCAGATTCTGCGCAACAAATGGACATTCCAGAATTCCATAGATTCATGGATGAGTTAAAAGGTTTCAAAAATAAATTATCTTAATTCCATATCATATATGCGCTGAAGAGGAAAACAGTAGTGCTTATCTCACTGTTAAAGAGAGCTGATGGTCGGTGTAAATCAGTACAAAGATAAGCATGAATTACAGCCTTGGAGCATCTTTCCCGCCAACTTTTGAAGGGAAGGACGGTCAAACGATCGTTAAAGAAGAAGAGAGGTAGACGAAATAAGTCTACAACTAGGGTGGTACCGCGATAAACATCGTCCC
>NZ_JBFUIN010000789.1:0-1345 GCF_056401855.1 Bacillus sp. P4_D3 | reverse complement strand
AAAAAGAAATGGAAGTTATGTTATTTTCAAGAACGAAGAGAAAGGTTRAATTAACAGAAGCGGGAGAAATGTTTTTAAAAGAAGTAAAAAAAGCGTTTGAACAAATTGAAAAAGCAGTAGAAGTCGCACAAAGTGCTCAAAGGGGAGAAGTGGGATCACTTTCAATTGGTTTTGTAGGTGCGGCGATATATGATATTTTACCGTCAATCGTCAGGGAGTATAGAAAGAAATTTCCAAGAGTGTCTGTTGCATTACATGAATTGTCAACACCGGATCAGGTGCATGCACTTCATGATAATCGAATTGATATTGGATTTTTACGTCCGCCAATTCCAACGCAATTACTTGAGTTAGAACCAATTCAAAAACTTTCGTGTACGTTATGTTTACCGAAGGCACATCCACTTGCTGAAAAGGACGAAATACATATCGAAGATTTAAGGGATGAACCTTTCGTATTTATTACGAGACCAGTATGGCCAGCGTTATACGATACAATTTTATCGCTTTGCCGCGATGTAGGTTTTAGTCCGCATATTGTACAAGAAGCAACGGAGTATCAAACTGTCATGGGGCTTGTAGCAGCAGGTATTGGAATTACAGTAATACCTGTATCCGCAAATAAATTGTATAAAACAGAAGTTGTATATAAAGAGTTATGTGATTCTAATTTTGTTGCAGAAATGTCAGTGGCTTATAAAAAAATGAATAACAATCCAGAGTTGTTAGAGTTTTTGAAAATTGCAAGAGAGAAGAAACGAATAGAAATAGGAGATGAGAAGGACGAGTAGTAATCGTGACGAAAAAGCGATTTAATTTATATATATAAAAGTACACCTTGTTAAAAAATAAAGAGGAAAGGCATTTGAGTTGCCTTTCCTCTTTATTGTTCTTTTTTTAGCTCGATACTAAATAGATAAACGTGTTCGTTTTCTTTTAAGAGTAACTCAATGCCTGGTTCTTCATCAATTGTAGGAACACTTAAAGTATCTTTACTTGTTTTTATTACAGCGGCTAAAATCGTTTTTTGATTGTATTTTACGTTTTTAGTAGATTGAATTGTAGTGGTTGCAGAACTATTTATGCTTGGAGGAGCTACTGCAGGAACAAGTGTTGAACCACCTTCGATATTAATGTACCATTGACCTTTTTCTTGTACATCTTTATCAAATTGGAAATATGGTGGTATGAAAGAAAGCCTTATTTTATTTTTTAAAAAATGTGATGAAGCTATGTTAGCAATCTCTTTCACTTTTTTACCATTTTGATAATATTCAATCGTAGCATGTAGTTCATCTTTATTATTCTTGACTGTAACATCATAAAACATTCTATTTCCTTATTG
>NZ_JBFUIN010000788.1:0-1353 GCF_056401855.1 Bacillus sp. P4_D3 | reverse complement strand
TTGCTAGTGTTGTGTTTCTTATGTTTAAGTGGTTGTAATTATGAAGATGAAGATCAGGTGAAAAAATATGTGAAAAAAAAGCACGGAATTGATGTGGTTGTAACAGATTGGGGTGCTATACATGAAGGGAATATGGGACATACATACCATACTGTTCAAGCGAAAAATAACAAAAATATTCAATTTAGAGTAGAGGTAGATGGCATCTTATATTCAACAATAAAAGGTGATGAATATCAATACGGGAAAAAAACATATGAGGAATATAAGGGATTTAAACCAATGCTAGAAGAAATTGAAAAATTAGGTTACGTGGAACCTGAAAATAAAAATGTTTTTCAATATATAGTGGATGATGATTATATAGAGGAGAAACCAACTGATAAGTTATTATTAACTTTAAAAACGAGTGACAAGATTGATTACAGTCAATTTGAATCAAAAGAATTAGATCGTTTATATGCTCTAATCCAATTCATTCAGAAGAGTAATAGAAAGATAACAAAACTTGAAATTGAGGATTATAATGGTGAATCTATAGGCTTACCTTTTTATAATGTGCAAAAAGCTATAACGAAAGAAGAACTGCTTTTGACAATGAAAAACACCGTAAGCGGTTATTGGACATATTTGATTCAAACTGAAACAAAAGTAGGCGAAAGGTTAAATGAAATTCAAAATGATCGTTTTGGAATTGAAGATATTACTTGTTCACACCCGAAAGACGGCAATTGTCTAGAGTATGAATTGACTTTAGTTTTCAATGACAGTGAGATAAAATATAGAAATGATTCATATGTAATAGAGGATTTGAGAAAGGTAGTCACTATTCTTAAAGAAGAACTATACAATAAGGAATTTAACATATTTTTAAGGAACAAGGATGGAACAAGTTATTCACTCTGGCTATCATCAGAAAAAATCAAGAAAAATAATAACATAGAAGAGCTAGTAAAATAAAGGTATAAAGAAGAATTTTAAAGCACTTTTTACGTTTATAATTGCTTTATTCAAAAGGAAAAAACGCTTATACTTCATTTTTGAAGCATAAGCGTTTTTGTTTAAAATACTTAAAAACAAAAATCTTTTGGTAAAGTGCCATTTTTTATCATCGTTCTTAATCCATGTTTCATAATCCAAGGGTTAACAGGATGCTGTTTATCGAGTAATTGTTGCAACCATTGAAAAACGAGTTCGTTATCTTCTTTCGTAATATCATTAATGTGATTGGCTACTGATTTTTGAACATACTTAGAAGGGTCATTCATTAATGGCTCAAGAAGCTTTAAATTATTTCTGAAGTCACCTTTCAGAGCTCCTATTTTTTTGCCCAAGGAAGTCTTGGTCTAGTAC
>NZ_JBFUIN010000787.1:0-1355 GCF_056401855.1 Bacillus sp. P4_D3 | reverse complement strand
AAGTTCCGCAGCGCATTGTTTTTATACTTTCATAAACCTTTATACCACCAAGTATTACACCAACAGATTGATTACCATCTAAAGCAAGAAAGGAGTGTTCTAGCGAATTCCCTTCTGGCCCAAAAAATCTTTTTATAAAATCTTCTTTTGAAACTTCCATTTTAATGATGTAATCTGAAAATCCATCCTTAAAAGCTTCATACACTAAATCTATACTTACTTCACTACATCTTTTATATTGAATCATATAAGTATAATCCCCCGCTTTGACTTGTTATAAACTGCATTCAAATACATGAAATGAATTCCCTTCACCATATCCATCTTTTATTTCATGAACAACAATTTGACTAAATCCATTAGCAATAAGTATATTTTCAAATTCTTTTAAATCATATAGTCTTATAGGAAAATCCATAACCATACATCTTTGTACAAAGTTCTCCATAATACGTATGCAATTATAATTCACCTCTTAATTTGAAATGAGTGGGATATTCCCCCTCTTGTTATCTATTGTTAACTACAGTAATCTCATAAACACGTAAAAAAGTAATTAAATGCTCACATGCTCGTTCACATGCTAACATTTTAAAAACCTTTTGTTCTTCTTTCGTTTTGTCATTCGCTTGATCTGAGGCAGCTTTTAAACATAGAAATGGTTTTCTATTTACATGACACACATAAGCGAATGCTGCCACTTCTTGATCAACGGCTAAAGCACCGTATACAGTATGAAGTAAATACCTCATTTCTGAACTTCGAATACGTTGATCTCCAGATAGAAATGTACCAAAATGGACCGGGTCATATGAACGTAATTTCTTCATTCGTTTTACGAGTGATTTAGTTGTTTCAATAGGTGCTGTTCTACCATCATATAGATTAAAACTATCTTCTCCTGATCCAGCCGCTGTAACATCATGCTGCAAAGTATTAAGAGCTACAACGATGTGTCCATTTTTCACCTTATCTGATAAACTCCCGCAAATTCCTGTCATAAATAACTGGTCTGGCTGGAATTCACTTATTAATAGTTGTACACAACTAGCACAACTTACTTTACCGACACCARTTACAACTGAAATAACTTCTAATTCATTAATAGAATGAAAATGAAATTCCCAAGCTGCTATTTTTTCTACACGCTCACWTGGATAATGTTGATGCAAATACGTAAGCTCTGGTTCCCATGCAGATACAATCGCGATCCTTTTCATTACACACTTCACTTCCTCCTATTTTCATGTAAATAAGTCATCTATACTCTCTCGTTCATATTCTGGTATCCACTCTTTATACTTCTCATATAAATCCCGTATCTTTTCTTTATTCTTCGCAATTACTTCACATCC
>NZ_JBFUIN010000786.1:0-1356 GCF_056401855.1 Bacillus sp. P4_D3 | reverse complement strand
GAGTATTCATATCGAGTGTCACTGCTTTACCACAAGCAAGAATACATTGTAATTTGTCCTCATTTTCAATAACGAAATATGTAATTGCATGCTCTTGTTGTTCTGTAATGATAGCAGCTAGTTTTGCGACTTCTTGCATAGAGCGATTTGTAAATGCTCGAGAGATAAGTGTTCCAGCATGTATTTCTTCAGATTGTTGTAATAGTTCATTCGCTTCTGCAAATAATAATTTTTCATTCATTGCTTGTACTGCTTTTTCGTTTTCTTTTTGAGAAGTAAGAATCTGTGCTACTTTTGCTGGAATATCAGTTTCGCTACTGYTTAATTGTTTAGAAACATCTTTCATAATTTGTTGCTGTTGTCCCATTAGTTTAAGTGTGCGCCAACCAGCGATAAATGTTAAGCGGATGCCACCTTTATTGCGCTCCCAATTAAGTACTTGAATAGGACCTACTTCACCTGTACGTTTCGGATGCGTTCCACCACAGCCGTTGTAGTCGAAATTTTCGATAATAACAACGCGTATATTTTCTGTCATAGTAGGTTCTTTACGAAGAGGTAATGTTTTCGCTTCTTCTAAGTTCATCCACTGGGTATGGATTGGATGGTTTTCAAAAACAATTTTGTTGGCAATTTGCGCTGCTTTTTCAACCGTTTCTGTAGGAAGATTTTCCGTTTCTAAATCAATTGTTACCGTTTCTTTGCCGAGATGGAACCCAATTGTTGGTATGTCAAAATGGTCCCAAAAAGCAGCAGATAAAATGTGCTGAGCTGTATGTTGCTGCATATGATCAAAACGGCGCTCCCAATCTATTTTACCCTCTACTTCTTCTGTATGTAATTGTTCTATTATGAAATGACGAATTTCTCCATTTACTTCTTCAACGTTACTTACCGGAATACCATTTAAAGTTCCAGTGTCGTGTGGTTGTCCGCCGCCTGTTGGATAAAATGCAGTTTCATTTAAAACAACATATAAGTTTCCTTCTGTATCATGCTCTTGTTTTATAACTTTAGTTGTAAAGGTTTGCTGATAAGCATCGTTGTAATATAATTTTTTCTCCAATTTTCTTTCTCCTTTCTCATTCACTAGTTTCATTGTAAAGCAATTGAAATAAGTTTCCTAATATTTCAGAAGAAAGAAACTATTTTTAGAATTTTCTTGCTATAATAAGAAAAAGAAAATGCGGGGGTGGAATGAAAATGCTATATGAAAACGGCGTAGATAAGCTGCTTAGTTTAAGCAGAAATATTTCCGAATTATATCGAGAATTAAATGAGATGACCCGGATTTTAACGGAATGTAATCGAGAAAGTGTGAAATTTGATCGGTTATATGTAAAGGAGTTACTTTGG
>NZ_JBFUIN010000785.1:0-1360 GCF_056401855.1 Bacillus sp. P4_D3 | reverse complement strand
GTTGAATATATAAATCCATCGAACGGTGAAACAGCGTGTCCAACGATTGCAGCTTGGATGCAAAAATTGCCGAAGGGATTTAGAGGAAAAGCACATCGCCATACACATGCATCAATCTATCATGTGCATGAAGGGGCAGGATATACGATTATTAATGGTGTTCGCTTTGACTGGTCGAAAGGAGACTTCTTTGTTGTACCAAACTGGGCATGGCACGAACACGTTGCGCTAGAAAATAGTTATGTATTTTCAACAAATGACCTTCCTATTTTAGAAAAGTTCGGGTTAGAGCGGAAACAGGAATATGAGAACAATAATGGATATCAAACAATCACAGGAGAGTTTGAACCAGCTCTACCTTGATATTGTTAAAAAAAGTGCCCTCTAGTAAAGAAAATATCATACAAGAGGGCACTTTTTCTATTTGTTAATTAATAAGCCTTCAACACATGAAGTAAATAATCCTTCCGATTTAGCGGATTAAAGTCAACACGTTTTCGAGTAGGGAAGGGAGCCTTCAGCTTTGTGAAACCAGTTGGCTTTGCTGTAAAGATACCTTCGCCTTCAGTAAATGAATGGAGTATTCGTTTGAAATTTTCAGTTTGCGCAACAGGTAATGATCCTGTTAAATGATAAGAGTCATTATAGAATATAGGCTCTGCGAAAGTTGCTGGGATAGCAGCTAGTTTATACATTGCGGTACTAATTGCGTGCTCCGGAACAGTTAATTCAAATTCGTTTATTGGTTCAAATACACATGTTTCAGCTTGCTTTAAAGCAGCCATTAATACGAGCGGTGTTAAGTTTCTAAAGTCACTCGCTGTTGTAACAGGGCTTGCATAACCAGTATGTGTTAACGTGACGATAATATCAGTAACTTCCCATCCAAATAAACCTTGTTTTAACGTTTGAAATACTGTATCTTCAATCGCTTTATGAAATGCTAAAGGTAGTGATCCAAGTTCAACGCCTAAGTTATACGTAATACCAGAGTTAAGCACACCACGTTCCACTTTGAAGCCGATTGTTGCGTAAAAAGGATTCTCTTTTTCACTCATTACTTCAACGCTATTCCCTATGCCAATTGGTTTTTCAATACATACAACGCGCGTATTTGAAAAAGTAACTTGTAAATTGTATTTTTCATAAAGTGTTGTTTCGATAACTTCTTTTTGTACTTCACCGAAAAGGCGAATGTATAGTTCATTATGAACATCGTCTTTCCACACTTTAATGAGTGGATCTTCTTCGCATAGCTCCATAAGTGCAGCGTATAAATCATGAATTTGCTCTTTAGGAACTGCCTCGATTGCTGCTTCCATTTGCGGTTTGGCAAAGTAAATGTCTTTAATATAATCTG
>NZ_JBFUIN010000784.1:0-1364 GCF_056401855.1 Bacillus sp. P4_D3 | reverse complement strand
TCTACACCTAAATCGCAACTCAAAGCGTTACTAGTAGTCGTGGATTGTTTCTTCATTTGAGAAACGTGCATCTCATATGTGTAATGCACCTCAAAGAACCGACCTTTTTGCTTCGGTACAATCTCAATGTAGGAGATTTTTTTATTTCTTACATTTTTAGGCATACGTATTTTAATGGAACCGAATTTTTTTCTGAATGCCACATTCATTGGAATCAKCCAATACCCGTTATCATCCACTTTTGGAACTTGATAGATTTCAATAATTCGTTTGTCAGTTGAACCGGAATAATTCGGAAACTTAGGACGCCCTGTGAAGGTTTCTGGTTTTTTTTTCCACTGTTCCAATGCTTTAAAAAAGCTCTTCACTTCTGTAAATAAGGCTCTACGAATCGCTTGAACAGAGTTTGATTGAATGCCCGAGTAATTCAAATCGGCTTGCATGGCAGTATCCACTTCTTTTACAGTAGCCATTTTATTATGATTCAAATAACTTTTTTTTATGGTGTACAATCCAACATTTCGCAATGCTTTTGAACTATGTGACATGCGCTGAAGTAAACGAAATTCTTTTGCTGTGAGACAAGCTCGTCCGATATTCTGTTTCTGCGTGAATCGTTGCATGGTTTCTCTTTTCTTTTGTTTACGTAATACTTTCACTGCTTTCTTTCTAGCCATTGTTTTCACCACCTTTCTCAGAGAGTTCATTAAAATTATTGCTTTCCTTGTGATTCAATGTACTTACGGATAGAATCTATAGGTACACCGCCCGTTGTTAAAAGACAATAACTTCGAGACCAAAACATTTCTTTCCATAGATCATGTTTTATCTTAGGAAAATCTCGTTTCAGGAAACGAGAACTAACACTTTTGTAACTGTTAATCGCTTTTGACAAATCATTATTTGGAACGAAACGGAACAAAATATGAACATGATCTTCATCGTAATTCCTTTTGGCTCAAGTAACCAAATGATTATTATTATCCAATTTCGTTGTCTTACGATATATTCCCTCCTTATCTACGACAGATTATATCGTAAGACAAAAAGAAACAAATATTCGCCCTCAAAAAATTGTTATGAACGAAACAAAAGTGTTTGGTCTACCTTCTGACGGCAATTCATCTCCACCTGAATTGTTGGGTTTCACCCGTAACGCAAATCAGATGGAGTCTGCTTGCCGAAAGGGATAAAATAAAGTGAGGCTTTCATTAGCTGGCTACATATAAGAAGTCTTATAAAAGGGGAATCTAGTATGAAATATAAAATACATTGGTTGTATAAAACGAAGCGTGGTTTACAAACTGAATTAACAACAGATTATATGAACATAGAAGAAGTACTTAAATTTGCGGAGGATTTTG
>NZ_JBFUIN010000783.1:0-1366 GCF_056401855.1 Bacillus sp. P4_D3 | reverse complement strand
CGCAATACGCAATTAACCAAGCAGCACGTGGACGTTAAGAGTAGAAGGAGAGACAACGCGATGTTCCAAGCAATTAATGCAAGTGGCTCAGGACTAACTACAGCGAGAAAATGGATGGAAGTTACTTCTAACAATATCGTGAATGCAAATACGACGGGAGCGCCGGGCGCAGAGCCGTATCACCGCCGAAGTGTGGTGCTAGAATCAAACAATAGTTTTGCAAGTATGCTAGATGGAGCTCCTACTAACGGAGTGAAAATAAAAAGTATTGAAACGGATCGAAATGAAAATCTTGTGTATGATCCGACGCATCCACATGCAAATGAAGAAGGATATGTACGTTATCCGAACATTGATGTGACAGCTGAGATGACGAATGTAATGGTTGCTCAAAAAATGTATGAAGCAAATACGAGTGTATTAAATGCGAACAAAAAAATGCTCGATAAAGATTTAGAAATCGGCCGAGGATAAGAGGGAAGATGGGAAATATGAAAATCCAACCAATGTTAAATACACAGCCATTTGGAGCAATTCAGCCAATTGGCGTACCGAAAACTTCAGAAACATCTGTAGTTGAAGGCAAAAAGTTTATTGATTTATTGGAAGATATGAATCAAACGCAAAATAATGCACAAACAGCAGTATATGATTTACTGACAAAAGGGGTAGGAGAAACGCATGATGTTTTAATTCAGCAGAAGAAAGCTGAATCACAAATGAAAACGGCTGCTCTTGTACGAGATAATCTTATTGAGAATTATAAGTCACTAATTAATATGCAAATTTAGGAAAATGGACGGGTGTGTTTAAATGGAAAAGATAAAAAATGTTTTCCAATCGTTGAAAACGTGGCATAAGTTAGTAATTGGTGCTGCGCTTTTAGCGATTGTAACAGGAGCACTTTTATACTTCACCTTGCCAGATAAATATGTTGTTGTATATCAAAATTTAAACGATACAGATAAGCAAGAGATTACAGCAGAATTATCGAAGCTAGGTGTTGATTATCAATTAGCAGCTGATGGTTCGATTCGAGTGCAAAAGAACGATGCTCCATGGGTTCGAAAAGAAATGAATGGAATGGGCTTACCGTTTAATTCAAAAAGCGGTGAGGAAATTTTATTAGAAAGCTCGCTCGGTTCAAGTGAGCAAGATAAGAAAATGAAGCAGATTGTCGGTACGAAAAAGCAATTGGAGCAAGATATTGTAAGAAACTTTGCGACAGTTGAAACGGCGAATGTGCAAATTACATTACCTGAAAAAGAAACCATTTTTGATGAAGAAAAGGCAAAGGGAACAGCAGCAATTACTATTGGTGTGAAACGTGGACAACTATTAACAGCTGATCAAGTTGCAGGTATAC
>NZ_JBFUIN010000782.1:0-1367 GCF_056401855.1 Bacillus sp. P4_D3 | reverse complement strand
GTTGATGAATCTTGCTCATCCGATTTCACTTCTAATTTATATCCTAATTTTGTGATTGTACTCTTCATCTCATTTACACTGATTTCATTAGGGTTAAAGTCTACTGTAGCTGATTCTAAAGCGAAATTTACTGTCGCCTTGTTCACACCATCTAGTTTATTTAAACGCTTTTCCACTTTATTCGCACACGCTGCGCATGTCATTCCCGAAACGGTAAACTCCGCTTTATCACTTACAATGCCATATCCTAACGATTCAACTTTTTCTTTAAATTCTTTCGGATTTGTTTTAGTTGGATCGTACAAAATTTTCGTTTTTTCAAGTGCAAAATTCACATTTGCATCCTGCACACCTTCTACTTTTTTAAGACCTTTTTCAATTCTATTTGCACATGCTGCACATGTCATGCCTGATATTTGGAGATTGGCCTCTTTTTGTTCATTCATGTCTCTCACCTCTATATACCCTTATAAGGTATAATTTTTAGCAAAATAAATCGTACTCCATATAAAGTACGATTTATTTCCATATTAAAAATTATTATTGAACGTCATAGCCTTGATCTTCAATTACAACAACGATATCTTTTAACGTTACAACTGATGAGTCGATAGTAACTTCAACAGTTCCTTCTGCTAATTGAACTTTTACTTGCTCAACGCCGTTTAGTTCTTTCACATTACTTTCAATAGAATTTACACAATGCCCACAAGACATACCCTCAACTTTTAATGTTAACTGTTCCATTTAAAATCCTCCTCTTGTTTCTTCATTGTTTGTTAATCACAACTACATCTTACCATACCCCCCTAAGGTAATCAATGGTTTTATATAATGATTTAAAAATTTTTCTAAAACCTTTATTTTCTCTTTATTCCACGCATCAATTTTTATACCATCTGTCCATATCCCATATATGTATAAAGAAAAACCAAGCCAGTCAAATACTAGCTTGGTTTTTACGCTTTTGAAAAACGTTCAAAAACGGTCATTAATTCTTCAATTGCTTCGTCACCATTCCCGTTTTTAATAGCTCCTGAAACACAATGATTTGTATGATTCTTTAAGACGCCCATTCCTACTTTTTTCATCGCTGCATTGATCGCTGAAATTTGCACTAGAATATCAACACAATAACGATCATTTTCAATCATATTTTGAATTCCACGAACTTGTCCTTCAATTCTCTTCAATCTATTTATAATTTGCTCTTTTTCTTTTTCTGATCTATGCATAGCCGTTGTTTCCTGCTCTTTATGATCCATATTATCACCTTCTTAAAGTTTCTCTTCATCCAATAAAAACAAATACTTTTTACGAGTATACCAATTATAGCATTAAATATCTATGTAATGATACCCTATATG
>NZ_JBFUIN010000781.1:0-1370 GCF_056401855.1 Bacillus sp. P4_D3 | reverse complement strand
ATTTTCATTAAACCATATATTTCATGCTGTCGTTTTACATATGAAAAACCTTCCTTTACACTCGTCAAAAAATGCTCTTTACTTTCAGCCATTTCTTTTTTATATAAATCAAATACGATAAATAATTGCACAATAACCGCTAAAAAGAATGTAATGCTATTTAGCAGGAAAAACGATTTAATCGAAAAGAAACCAAATACAACTCCGCCAATAATTGGCGCTAAAATATTTGATAAAGATGCTGCCGTCTGGTTCAAAGCACTCGCTTTTTGAATACGCTCCTCATCTACTAAATTAGGAATAGACGAAGTTACTGCAACAGAATAAAAACTTGCACAAATTGATAATAATGCTGCTGAAACATAAATAAACAGAAGTGATGGTCCAAACATAGTAGCCAGAATAAACATAATAAGCATCGTTAAGCTACTTAATAAATCAGTACCAATGACAAGCCATCTTCGGTTCACACGGTCAGCTACAGCACCTGCAATTGGTCCACAGATCATTCTTGGTATTGATCCGCAAATTAGCGTAGTTGCAAATCCCATTCCTGAACCCGTTGTCTTTAATACGTATAATCCCATTGCAAACGTATAAATACCTGCACCTAATAAAGATGTCATTTTCCCAATCATCATTAGCATAATATTTCTCGTTGCAATCTTCATTTTTGAATCATTTTGACCTATACTTACATCCCCCATTATGACACTCTCCCCTTAAAAGTTAAATTGTGTTAAACTTATTATATAATCAACTTTCCAATTTTTACAACAAAAAAGTTTAATTGTATTTAACTTTTTAATTATAAAGGAGCATATGATGGCTACTCTAGGCGAAAAAATTAAAACGTTACGAAAAGAAAAAAAGTTTACTCAAACTGAGCTAGCAGGTTCAGAACTGACAAAAAGTATGCTAAGTCAAATTGAAAATGGAAAAGCTACACCTTCCATGAAAACATTACAATACATCGCTAAAAAACTTGGATGCGAAACGAGTTTTTTACTAGAAGAAGATGATGTAGAAATTGTAGAACTCATTCAAAAAATGGAGCCATTAATAAAGGCAAATAAATGTGATGAAGTATATGAGACTTTACTACCTATCGTTCAAAAAAAGCTACCTTCTACTTTAAATACCGCTCGTTTATATAAACAATTTGTAACAGCTGCGGCAATTATGAAAGATTATAACATTGAATATTACGTTGAAAAGGCTACTTCTATTTTTGAAAAATATACGTTATACCGCGACAGTACGGAAACAAAATTAAAATTATCCTTTACGATATTCACACGTAAAAAGTACGCTGAATGTTTACAACTTATAGATAGTATCCGAAATGACTACGAAGAGAAACATTTAGA
>NZ_JBFUIN010000780.1:0-1373 GCF_056401855.1 Bacillus sp. P4_D3 | reverse complement strand
ACTGTAAATAGAGGACGCTTTAATGTTATTAAACAAGTAAATAGAGCCGCTACTCTAGTTGGAGATGTATTAACGTATACGATACAAATAACGAATACGGGAACAGTAACAGCTAATAATGTTCAGTTTATTGATACGATTTCAGCAGGAGCGTCATTTGTACCGAATAGTGTAACAGTAAATGGAGTTCTGCAACCAAACTTAAATCCGATTACTGGATTTGAAGTTGGAGATATACTCGTTGGTGACACGGTTATAGTGACGTTTCAAGCGACAGTTACAACCATCCCATCGTCAGGAACAATTACGAATGTTGCAAATATAACAGGGAGCTTTACTTTAGTGCCAGGAGAACCACCAGTTGTAGTAACAGAGCCGAGTAATACGACGATAACAAGGGTAAATAGAGGCCGATTCAGTGTCATAAAAACTGTAAATAAGCAAGCAACACGATTAGGGGATACGTTAACTTATAGTGTGCAAGTTACAAACACGGGAACGGTAACTGCGACAAATGTTCAGTTTATTGACGTTACATCACCTGATTTAGAATTCGTTCCAGGAAGTGTGGAGATAAATGGGATTCCGCAAGTAGGTTTAAATCCTTTTGTAGGCTTTTCATTACCGGATCTTGCAGTAGGGGATAGCGTATTAATCACATTTGAAGTAAATGTAATCGAAATTCCACCTTCTAGTAGCATTATGAATACAGCGAGAGTAACGGGTGATTTCGAATTGATTCCAGGAGAACTGCCGTTTACAATTACGAATTCAAGTAATACGACAGTAACACCAGTAAATAGAGGCAGTTTAGATATGCTGAAAGAAGTAGACAATTCAATTGTTGGAGTAGGAGAAACGGTAATGTACCGTGTTCGTATATTAAATACTGGTACGGCTGATGCAATGAATGTTCAATTTATCGATGTCTTATCTCAGGAAGCTGTTTTTGTACCAAATAGTGTAACAGTAAATGGAGTAGCACGTCCAGGAGTAAATCCGCAGGTTGGATTTACGATTTTAGACATTCCAGTCGGTGAGACGGCGATTGTGACATACGAAGCTACGATTACAAGTTTTCCAGATGGTGGTACAGTAGTGAACGTTGCTGGGGCGTTAGCAGAATATATTTTAGTACCAGGAGAGCCGCCAGTTACAGTGATGGACACGAGTAATACAGTTATTGTAACGGTAAATACTGCAATCTTATTTGTTGCAAAAGGAGCAAACTTTGAAGTAGCGATGGTAGGAGATGTTGTCACTTATGGAATTGCTGTTATAAATGATAGTACAGTTCCTGTGACGAATATTGTTTTAACAGATATCATTGATCCGAATACGTTATTTATAAATGGCACGGTAACGGTAAATGA
>NZ_JBFUIN010000779.1:0-1379 GCF_056401855.1 Bacillus sp. P4_D3 | reverse complement strand
AATTAAAGAATTAACTAACAGATAGTGATAGAGGAAAAGTATGAAGAGGAAAGCTAACTTTTTAAACTAGATAAAAATAATGCAGGGGGGACTCTATGGAAAGTGAGGAAAAAGCGATAAAAATCTATGATTTCATTAAAAATGGTGATATAGAACAAGCGAAAGAGATAATTATTACTGATAAAAGTTTGCTTGATTTTGTAACGCCTTATGGAACGTGGCTACATGTTTCGGCTAGAGCTGGTGAACTGGATATGATAAAATTTCTTGTTGAATCTGGTCTGGATATTAACCTTAATGAAGGTGTACCAAAGTCAGCGCCTATTGCACATGCAGCTAGTGAAGGTGAAATTGGTATTGTAGAGTACTTATTTGATAATGGTGCAATATTAGATGTTAGTGACCCAAATAGAAATCCACTATTTGCAGCTATTTATGGCGGACACCTTGATATTGTAAAGTTTCTCATTAAAAATGGTCTGGATATAAATATCAAGTATACAGAGAAGACTATGAAAGATATGGGAGCTTATGAATTTGCTATTGAAAGAGGACAAACAGAAATTGCTGAATATTTAAAAATTTATACTTAAGGTGGAAGCCATATATTGATTTAATAGAAAAGTATGGAACACCACATATAATGAATGTTTCGGGTTTGTGCCTTTTCTTGGATTAGGCGGATTAGAAAAGTTGAAAACTAATGATCATATTAATTTAATTACCCAATTCATTTAAAAGGAGAAATTTATATGGACTCTCAATCTGAGGTTAAGAGATTATATAGTTGTAGATTTTTAAAAAATCAATCGGAATGTGAAGAGTTTGATAATATATTAGAAAACTTAGCAGATTGTACTGATGAGAAGCTTATTAAAGAGTTGTGTATAGTATTTGAGGATGAAACACAAGCGGAAGAAGTTATGTTTGGTTTAGTTCATTTTATTGAAAGTTTTGAAATGGAAAAATATCTAACAGAGATGCCTAAAGCTTTACCAAAAATGGTTGAGAGTGCAAAAGAGTGGGCAATTCTACTAAACATAAGAATTTTAAATAGTGATTTATGTAGAAGTGAGTATGCTAAAGTGCTTGTAGGAATGAATCATGATATACAACTAACGGTAATTGATTTACTTAATGAAATTATTGCTGATGACCCTAAAAGATTTGAGAGCACTGCCAATGAGGTTCTTAGTCAATTACAGGGAGTTAATAAAAATAAATAAAAGTGAGAAATGAGTACATAGATGAAAAATAAATGAGAATTGTAGAAACAGTGGAAAGGCAATGTGAATGATATATATTTACAAATATAAGATAACTGTAGCGACCATTTGTATTATGGATAAAACTGAGAACACCCTAGCGAAGAGCTAGGG
>NZ_JBFUIN010000778.1:0-1387 GCF_056401855.1 Bacillus sp. P4_D3 | reverse complement strand
ATATACCCTTTCATGTTAATATATTTAAGTTATAATAGGAGGCTTACCCTTTTGTATTGTACGGTAGAAGCAGTGTGAGCTTGAAATTTTTTATGAAAAGGATGTGCCTAACTTGCGTATCAATAAATTTATTAGTGAAGCTGGAAAAGCGTCTCGACGTGGAGCAGATAAGTTAATTAACGAGAGAAAAGTAATTATTAACGGTAAGGTTGCAAAAATTGGTGACCAAGTAAATCCAGGTGATGACGTACGAGTAAATGGAGAGCAACTTCGTATTGCTCGAGACCATGTGTATATCGCTTTAAATAAACCAGTAGGTATTACATGTACAAGTGAAAAAGCAGTAAAAGGTAATATTATCGATTTAGTGAATCATCCTTTACGAATCAATCACATCGGACGTCTCGATAAAGACTCAGACGGTTTAATTTTGTTAACGAATGATGGCGATATCGTTAATGAGATTTTACGTGCTGAAAACAAACATGAGAAAGAATATATCGTTTCAGTAGATAAGCCGATTACACCGGAGTTTTTAGAGAAAATGGCAGCAGGTGTTAAAATTTTAGATACAAAAACTCTTCCTTGTGAGATTACACAGTTATCAAAATATGAGTTCCAAATTATTTTAACACAAGGATTGAATCGTCAAATTCGCCGTATGTGTGAAGCTTTAGGTTATCAAGTATACACGTTAAAACGTACGAGAATTATGAATATTGAGTTGAATAATTTACCAGTTGGACAGTGGAGAGATTTATCGAAAAAAGAGAAAAAACGACTATTTTCAGACTTAAATTACGAACCACAAGATTGGTAAAAAGAGCAGGGGAAACCAAAAAATGTTTTTGGTTTCTTTTTTTTGAATAAAAAATATATTTTTAACACTTGTAAAAATAAAGTGAATAGGATATATTAAATAACAATAAATGGATTTGTTACAAAAGCAAAGAAAAGGACACGAGTTATTTTAAACGGTTATACAGAGAAGGAAGGAAAGCTGAGAACTTCCTAACGCAGAAAAATAACTTACCACCTTAGAGCTGCACTGGGGAAATCAAGTATCTAGTGCCGTGTAAGCGACGTTATCGCAAAAGAAGCCATTATGTTTTTTTGTAATGGGAATCTGGGTGGAACCACGAATATAAGCATATTCGTCCCTATTTACTAGGGATGAATATGCTTTTTTATATTTAATTTCATAATAAGCGAAGAAAAGGACACGAGTTATTTTAAACGGTTATACAGAGAAGGAAGGAAAGCTGAGAACTTCCTAACGCAGAAAAATAACTTACCACCTTAGAGCTGCACTGGGGAAATTAAGTATCTAGTGCCGTGTAAACGACGTTATCGTAAAAGAAGCCATTATGTTTTTTTGTAATGGGAA
>NZ_JBFUIN010000777.1:0-1387 GCF_056401855.1 Bacillus sp. P4_D3 | reverse complement strand
CGATAACCCTAAACCGCTACCTTCTACGTTTCTTGCCCTTGCTGTATCCACTTTGTAAAAGCGATCAAATATACGATCCATTTCTTCTTTTTCCATGCCGATTCCGCTGTCTGATATAGAGATCATAACGCTAGACTCTAATTCTTCTACAGCAAATTCAACGGTCCCACCATCGTTTGAAAACTTAATGCTATTCGTAAAAATATTACTCCATACTTGATGAAGTAAGTTTTCATCACCTTTTATGACGATGTCCGGCACATCAAATTCGACGGCGATATCTTTTTCACGCCATTTCCATTCGAGCATAAAAATGACGTCTTTAATTTGCTTTTGTAAGTGAAACTCTTTAATTTGTAGAACTTTCTCTTCTTTATCTAATGAAGCGAGCGTAAGTAACTGTTTACATAAACTAGACATCCGCTTACTTTCGCCCTCAATAATTTTCAAGTAACGTTTTCTTTCCTCTTCACCCATATTCTCCGATTGTAATGTTTTCGAAAAACCTTGTATAGAAGAAAGTGGCGATTGAAATTCATGCGAAACGTTAGAAACGAACTCTTGTCTCATTTGATCTAATTCTTTAATACTTTTCGTCATCTTTTGAAAATTAGTTGCCAGTGTACCAATTTCATCTTTTCGGTTTTCATCTAATTCGATATCATATTCACCACTTGCAATCTTTTGAGTCGCTTTCGTAAATGTTCGAATTGGACGAACGATATAACCTGCTGCAATCGCTATAAAAATGATACTTAATACAACGATGAAACTAAGTAATACCGCTAGAAAAATTCTCATCTCACCAAATTGTTGCTGAATGTCAGGACGGATGAATAAAGCGTACTGTTTATCACCGTGTTTTAATGGGACACCGACACTATTAATTAATTCATTATCGAAAAACCCTGTAATGAACAAGCGGGTTGGATATGTAGAAACGCCATTAAACGTTTCACCTTGCAATACTTTATGAACTGTATCATCACTAATTGTTATCTTACGAAACGCATTCCCAATACGCTTTCCATGATTTTCGTCATCTACAATATAAATTTCATATCCTAATTTCGCAATAGACTGTAAGTATGCCTCTTTATTCTCTTCACTTTGCTTTTCATATAATGATTTTACTTCCTCAGCATACATTAAAATCTTTTCACTATTGTACGGTTTTAACTTCACTTGATAATATACATTCGTTAATAAAAAGCCAATTATACTACTAAGTAGCATAATCCCGACCGTCATAAAAACAAATCTAGAATACAATGATTTCATCTTATTTCAACTCCAACTTATAACCGAGTCCACGTACTGTTGTAATTTGAAAATCATCTGTTCGTTTTGAAAAACGATCTCTCAGCCGCTTCACATGAACATCAAC
>NZ_JBFUIN010000776.1:0-1390 GCF_056401855.1 Bacillus sp. P4_D3 | reverse complement strand
GACGATAATATGTTATATGTAAATAAAAGTGTGGGTAACACTCCGTATAAATTAAGTAAAAAAGCAATGAAAGAACAAACAATGCTTCAAAAAAATAAAGATTTATTAATTGAAATCGCAACAAGAGATGTAAAATCTGTATTTGCGTATTTTAAAACAACAAGAGACGGACTATCTATGAAAGAGGCACAAAAACGTATTCAAGTATACGGCCGAAATGAATTAACTTCAAAAAGGGCGCGTATTGCGGAAGTAATGATGAAGCTAAGTGGAATGATTCCAGGTCTTTCAAAACAAAATGTGCATGATGAATTAAAATGTGAAACAGTTACTGTTTCTAGAGTAGAAGCCTCTAGCGTAACAGGGCTAAACAATGAATTAAAAATGATGAAATTGCCAGTACAAGAGCTTGTACCTGGAGATATGATTTTTCTTGCAGAGGGCGATACAGTACCAGCAGATGTACGTATTATTTATGCAAATGATTTATTAGTAAATGAATCTATGCTGACAGGAAACGATGCTAGTATTGAGAAATTTGAAAGTTGCTATCATCTTGAACGTAAACGATTTATTCCATWAAAACGGATGAAAGACTATAATCCACTTGAACTTGAAAATGTATGTTTCAAAGGTACGTATATTGTTGACGGAAATGCAAAGGCTGTAGTTGTTTCGACAGGTAAAAATACGTATTCAGGAATACTTCATACTTGTTGCGGTAGAATGTCTTAATGTGTTAATGATGCTAAATATACAAAAACAATGTATAATAGACAAAGTTGAACAAAAACGTAGAATGGTAATCTATATATAACCTTACGTGATAACGTGAGGTTATTATTTTTTGTTAGTAGGAGAGGAATTATGAAAAAAGTATTATTAGTTGATGGTATGGCACTATTATTTCGTGCTTTTTACGCAACAAGTGTATATGGACAATTTATGAAACGACAAGATGGTACCCCGACGAATGGGATTCATGGTTATATGAAGCATTTATTAACAGCAACACAAGCAATCGAACCAACGCACATTGTAACGTGCTGGGATATGGGAAGTACGACATTTAGAACGGAATCTTTCTCGAATTATAAAGCAAATCGTGCAGCACCGCCGGAAGAATTAATTCCGCAATTTGATTTAGTGCAAGAAATGACTGCGAAATTATCTATGCCTGTAATCGGTATGAAAGGTTATGAAGCGGATGATTGCATCGGTACGCTTGCAAAACAATATTGCAATGAAGCGGAAGTTTATATTTTGACAGGTGATACAGATTTACTTCAACTTGTTGATACGAATGTTACAGTTATGCTTCTTCGTAAAGGAATTGGAAATTACGAGTATTACACACCGGAAAAAATCATGGAAGAGAAAGGTGTAGAAC
>NZ_JBFUIN010000775.1:0-1391 GCF_056401855.1 Bacillus sp. P4_D3 | reverse complement strand
TGAAAGGGGCGGTTGTAAGAGAAGGTGTGTATGAAATGAAAGAGGGGGACCGAGCGAAGGATGCCGTTGAAAAGGCGGGTGGTTTTTTACTAGAAGCAGATGTGAAGAAGGTGAATTTAGCGCAAATTGTACAAGACCAAATGATCCTTTATGTACCGAATAAAAATGAGCAAGTACAAGAGGTGGCCACTTTTTCAAAGGGCGAGGCAAAGATTCAAATAAACGCAGCTTCTAAAGAGCAACTTGAAAAAATTACAGGCATTGGTTCTCGGAAGGCAGAAAGTATTTTGAAATACCGAGAAGAACATGGTCCGTTTCAGAAAATAGAAGATTTATTAGAAATTGATGGGATTGGTGCGAAGTCACTTGAAAAGATAAAAGATCAAATTATTATTCCATAAAAGATTGACGAAGTTTTTCTTTTTTCGCTACACTACAAGTAGACAAAAAAGTAGGTGAAAAATATGGAACGAATTTCATGGGATCAATATTTTATGACGCAAAGCCATCTGTTATCATTGCGTAGTACATGTACAAGACTTGCAGTAGGAGCGACAATCGTTCGTGATAAACGAATTATTGCTGGTGGATATAACGGTTCAATTAAAGGTGGTGTACATTGTATAGACGATGGTTGCTATGTCATTGATAATCATTGTGTTCGTACAATTCATGCGGAAATGAATGCTTTATTGCAATGTGCGAAGTTTGGTGCAAAAACAGAGGAAGCGGAAATTTATGTCACACATTTTCCTTGTTTGCAGTGCTGTAAGGCGATTATTCAAAGTGGTGTTACAGCAGTTTATTATGCACAGGATTATAAAAATCATCCGTATGCCGTAGAGTTATTTGAACAGGCGAGTGTAACAGTGAAGCACGTTCCGCTGGAATATGATATTACATCGCTAGAGGAACAAGAGCGTMATTTGCAGCTAAAGGAATTATTCGCAGCTTTAGAAAAAGATAATTTATCAATGGAAGAATTACAGCGTGTATTCACTAAAGCGAAAATGATGCTATAAGGAGTGAGTATGAGTTGAATGGACAATGGGGCTATGTTGCAATCTCGTTTATAATTGGGATTGCAATTACCTTTTCCACGTCGCATTTGTTGACTGCTTGTTGTTTCGTTTGTTATGTTTTATTTTGTTTATATCGTACTTCGCGTAAAACCTTCATATTTTGTATGATAGCGTGTTTTAGTGGCGCTATGTACACCACATATGTTCAGAGTCTAAATAAGCCGCTAGGGGATCCCTACGAAGTTACACGAGGGGTCGTGCAAAATACACCTCTAATTAATGGAGATCGTCTCTCTTTTCAAATTGAGGATCAGAATAAAAACTTAGTGCAGTTAAATTATAAAGTACAATCTGCTTCGGAAAAGAAGC
>NZ_JBFUIN010000774.1:0-1396 GCF_056401855.1 Bacillus sp. P4_D3 | reverse complement strand
CTTGCATTATAAATAACATCTGGAAAAGAAAATTCTTGTTCAACCCACTTACCATTTTCATAAGTTTTACCTAAAATMTTCTCCGTTTCTATATTTACCTTCCCTAAAGTAAAATAAAAAAAGTCCACACCTTCAGCTTTAGCTACAGCAGCGTAAGTATATGCTTTCTTTACGTCATTCGGGTCTTTCCGATGATGAAGCATACCAATTATAGTCATGTTAGTTCTTCTTCCCTTCTTTCTAAAGATCTTTTTCAAAACAAATATCAAATTCATTATATGTATATTCATGTTCTCCCTCATTCAACCATTTTTCGAAAAATCCAGAACAAGCTTAACCTCATTTTAATATTCTACCTATAGAAATAATAAACCTAAGGTTTTAAAAAATGATTAAGGTTAAGGTGACTTAAAATGGATACTATCGTTTTCATTGAAACAAATAAATCTGGATCAAGTAGGGAAGCAATCAAAGCAGCCGAAAAACTTAATTTCTTTACTGTCTTGTTAACTAAAAAAACAAAATTTATTAATGAACGCACTACATTCCCTGATGTACATCAGATGATTTTCACTGATATAAATGATTATGATAATATAATTACAACAATTGAAAAATTAAAAAAATCAGGAAAAAACATAAAAGGGATCTTTAGTTTTATTGACCCTTTTGTTTATGTAGCTGCACGTTTATCAGAAAAGTTTTGCTCACATTCACATATTGTATCTACTAAAGCTATCTATCGTATGGAAAACAAAATATTAACTCGTAATGTACTTAAAGAATTACCAATCTCACTCAACTATTTAATTTACAAACCAACAGAATCATTATCATCTTTTCTTGAAAAAACTAAAGAGATGAATTTCCCTCTTATTGTAAAATCCCCTAAATCAACAGGATCAAAAGATGTATTATTAGTAAAAAATAAAGATCAATTAATCTTATCTATACAAAGTCTTTTAAAAAAACTACCTAATGAAGAAATTCTACTTGAAGAATATATAGATGGACCTCAGTACTTAGCTGAAATTTTAGTTCAAGATGGAAAAGTCCATATTATAGCAGTAATTGAACAAGAAATTACACTTTTTGAACGCTTTATTGTTACTGGTTATTCTTTACTAGGACAGGTAGACAAAAGACTATATAATAGTCTTTTCAATGCAGTTAATTCTGTTATTCAGGCTTTTAATATGAAAAATGGAGCGTGTCATCTAGAACTCCGAAGAATAAAAGATGTTTGGAAATTAATTGAGATAAATCCCAGAATATCAGGTGGAGCAATGAATGACATAATTGAAATTGGACATGGAATCAACTTAGTGCAAGAGACTATTCAGTTAATGTTAGGAAATAAACCTTCACTAAATAAAAAACATTATAAATATGTGCA
>NZ_JBFUIN010000773.1:0-1397 GCF_056401855.1 Bacillus sp. P4_D3 | reverse complement strand
GAATAATATTGACTGACCGATTAAGATTTTCAACACTAGAAGGAAACCCGATTGGTAAAGGGAATAAGGTTACTGCAACAACCATACAAATGTATACTGCAAATAGAAAACTAATTAACTCTTTCCACCAATTCACATGCTTTTTATTTTTGAACCCAATTAATATACTTCGGACAAATAAATAACAGATAACCCCAAAAATAATAAATAAACTACCGTTAATTATATGCAAATCGCTAACACATCCCTTTATCTTAATTATTCTATAGGACTTTTCGCAGGATGGTTTTGTCATACGGAATAATGCATCTTTATATTATTGTAAATTCATTAAAGAGAAACCTTCATTTGCGRGATTTTCATATTTTTCTTTCCCTCTAAGTACATTGTCATAATATGCTGTATCTAAAAAAGATAACGAACGGCAACGTACCCAGCCTATTTCGTCTTCTTTTTTATATGCTCTAATTTTTATATCCATGTAATTAAAAAACTCCTTCTATTTCTACCATAAATTTTTCGGGTCCTGCCCCTTTATTTGATGGAATAACTAATGTAATTCCTAAGTCCGGGTATACGGCCGAGCGGAAACTCACGCCTGGATCATATCCCATTACATGATATTTAAAAATATTTCCTTGTCTTTTCTCAATCCATATTCCATAGCCGTAAGACTGGCTATTATTCACCAAAATATGAGGAGTTAAAAGTAACTTCGTATATTCGTGGCTTAATATTTCGTTGTTAAATAGAGCTTCCCAAAATTTCACCATGTCTGGTGCAGTAATATAAGCACCACCATCAGAACCTCCTTTTATGGGTATAGAGTATGCATTTGTTCTCCATTTTTGACTATTTACATCCTTTATATATCCGAGAGCTGTATGTTTTGGTAAATTATCTAAAGAAAAATAGCCTGAATCATTCATGCCAACTGGAACGAATATGTTTCTTTCTATATATTCCGTAAATTCAAGTCCTGTCTGCTGTTCTATAATTAATCCAAGTATAATAAAACCTGCATTGTTATAGTAAAACTTACTTCCTGGTGTAAACATCATATTACTGTTTTGGAATAATGGTAAAAAGTCTTTTAAACTTTTTAAAAAATACATAGGGGTTTGTTTCCAAAGATCTTCAAAGTTATCCATGATACTTTCATCAAAATAATCTGGAATACCCGAACTATGCGTTAAAAGTTGATGTACTGTAATATCTTCATTAAAGTTTGGGAATTTAATATGTAGACAATCTTTTAACTTTGTATGAAAAGTAATTACACCTCTTTCAACAAGTTGACAGATACTGATAGCAGTGAATAATTTACATCCTGAGGCAATTCCAAATCTTGTTTGTAGTGTATTGTTTATACATTCACTTCGGTTAGCATATCCAAA
>NZ_JBFUIN010000772.1:0-1399 GCF_056401855.1 Bacillus sp. P4_D3 | reverse complement strand
TACCAGATGAATATCTGCATCATTTTATTCGAGGGTATTTTGACGGAGATGGTTATGTCAATTATGAAGCATATACAGTAAGTTTTGTAGGAGGATCATATAATTTTATGAACTCTCTAAACCAAGTTCTGCAAAATTAAAACTTAAATTCTAACCTTTTAAATCAAAATACACATTATCGTGTCATGCTGACTGGGAGAAAATCAATTCAGCTTTTTGCAAATTGGATTTATAAAGACAAAGATATATATTTGCATAGAAAATATGAAACATTTCATAAAGAACATGTAAGTTTAGAACAATTACAAGATCGAAAATTAAAAAGAACTCAAGCTGCAGTTATGCAAAGAAAAGAAAACTTCCTTAAAGATTATGAGAAAAACAAATGTATTACTACCGCATGTTCAAATATAAATATTAATGAATTAACATTTAAACGTTGGATAAAAAATGATAATCAATTTAAAAAAGAATATGAACAAATTAATTTGGCATATACAAATAGCAATAACACAATATAAAATTCTAGATAACCTTAGTATAGGTATTAAGATAGCCATACTAAGGTTTTTAATTTGAGATTATTAAAGGGCACTTATTTTTATTTATAGAACATAGTAAATACATAGATTTTACAATTAACTTATTTAAAAAGGAGGGATGTAATGATGCTTGCTAATAATACTCCAGAGAAAATACTATAAACAGCTTAGGAGACTAAAATGATTTCATCTGGAGATAATTCTCCAACTATAAAAATAAGTGAAACAAATATTCAATATTTACTTGTGATGCTGCATCTTGTTATAGGATCCAATGCTATAAAAACGAAGCTAAATTGGACTAACGAGGAATTCGAAAAACAAATGCACGCATTAGAACTAGGAGGTTTATTGAATGAGACAGAAGGGAGTTACTATCCAACATGTATGGTTATAACAGCTAATGAAGGAGAAAAACTGTATAACCTATGTGAGCCTCTAATTAAAACTGCACTTAACATAATTGAAAAGCATTCTAATCAAATTGATGCTATGTCTAAAAGAATCGAGACATTTAATCATTTACCTAAAGAATCGTACAGTCTTTTACTATATAGTGGTGTGTTATTAGATTTTGGACAAATAATTAACATTGAAGAAAACTATTCAGAAACAGAACGGCCTTTGAAAAACAATAAAAGATATTATTATGCGATTCTAGAACAAGAACAAACAGACAAAGAGTCCTTTGGAATGTATGGTAATACGTATTTGGATTTAGGGGAATATCAAATTGGTCTTTATGGAAACACTCGATATACAACWTTGAATTTAATAACTGCGAATAAATAAACGTTTGAAGAGGATTTTCACGATGCTATTACTGTTTGAAGAGGATTTTCACGATGCTATTACTG
>NZ_JBFUIN010000771.1:0-1405 GCF_056401855.1 Bacillus sp. P4_D3 | reverse complement strand
CGATTGTATTAAAACCAGCAGAGCAAACACCTTTATCTTTACTATATACAGCGAAGCTTTTTAAAGAAGCTGGTTTTCCAAACGGTGTTGTAAACTTTGTACCAGGTTTCGGCCAAGAAGCAGGAGCTGCAATTGTAAACCATCATGATATTGATAAAGTAGCTTTCACAGGTTCAACAGTTACAGGGAAATATATTATGCGTCAATCTGCAGAAACAATTAAACATGTAACACTAGAACTTGGTGGTAAGTCACCAAACATCATTTTAGAAGATGCTGACTTAGAAGAAGCGATTAACGGTGCGTTCCAAGGAATTATGTATAATCATGGTCAAAATTGTAGCGCAGGATCTCGAGTTTTCGTTCATCGAAAGCACTATGAAACAGTCGTAAATGAACTTGTAAAAATGGCAAATGAAGTGAAGCTTGGGGCAGGTATGGAGGCGGAAACTGAAATGGGACCGCTCGTATCTAAAAAACAACAAGAGCGTGTGCTAAATTACATTGAACAAGGAAAAGCTGAAGGTGCTACTGTTGCAGCTGGCGGTGAACGTGCATTTGAAAAAGGTTATTTTGTACAGCCAACCGTATTCACAAATGTTACTGATGATATGACAATTGTTAAGGAAGAAATCTTTGGACCAGTTGTCGTTGTACTTCCATTTGATTCGACAGAAGAAGTAATTGAAAGAGCGAATCGCTCTTCATATGGGCTTGCTGCGGGTGTATGGACACAAAATATTAAAACAGGGCATCAAGTTGCCAATAAATTAAAGGCAGGAACAGTGTGGATTAATGATTATAACTTAGAAAATGCTGCTGCACCATTTGGTGGATATAAGCAATCTGGTGTTGGACGGGAATTAGGTTCATACGCCCTTGATAACTATACAGAAGTGAAAAGTGTTTGGGTAAATATTAAGTGATACTCTATTCAGTCGGGAGTCTTTTCATCCCTGCTGAATAGTAGTTGAACCAATCAGGCATTTACGGGTAGGTGATTTTCCACCTTACTTCCTTTGTGTTCAACGCATGAGGTGGGAATCATACTACCCACAAATAGCGGGATAAAAGAATGATGAAATATAGTAAGAGATGCGGACAACTGGTAGGTAGGATAAAGGTTGTCCTTTTTCTTATATATAAAATTGCTTTTTCAAAAGAATTATAAGGGGGATTTGGATGGAGAAATTAGTAGAATGGTTAGTAGGGCAGGTATGGAGTATTGGTTTAGTTGTTTTTGCATTAGGAGCAGGAGTGTATTTTACAATTGCAACTCGTTTTTTACAAATTCGTTATTTTAAAGAGATGATTAAACTATTATTTGAAGGAAAGAGCTCAGAGACTGGGATATCATCCTTTCAAGCATTTTGTTTGGCGTTATCAGGTAGGGTTGGAATAGGGA
>NZ_JBFUIN010000770.1:0-1409 GCF_056401855.1 Bacillus sp. P4_D3 | reverse complement strand
AAGAAGGGCAAGTTGTATTCAATGTTCCAGCTGGATTGCGACCTGCTCAACAAATAACAGATGTTGTTATTATTGCTGGTCCACCTTATTCTATATGTGAATTTAACGTAGAAACTGGCGGTAATGTAAAAATATACAACATCACTACTGACAAAACTATTCATTTTTCAATCAATTATTTAGTATAAAAAAGGAGGTAAACAAGTGGAACGTATCGACGTATTCATAAAAACGTTTATAGCTACCTTTGGTGGCTTCTGTGGATATTTCTTAGGAGGATGGGATGCAACATTGAAAATCTTAGTGACGATGGCAGTTATTGATTATTTAACTGGAATGATTGCAGCAGGATACAACGGAGAGTCAAAAAGTAAAGTAGGTTTCAAAGGCATCGCCAAAAAGGTGGTGCTTTTTCTTTTGGTTGGAGTGGCAGCGCAATTAGATACAGTGTTTGGAAGCAACAGCGCTATCCGTGAAGCGACAATCTTTTTCTTCATGGGTAATGAATTGTTATCACTTTTAGAAAACGCTGGACGTATTACACAAAAAATCCCTTACTTAATCCAGAAAGGATACTGGGGTGGTGGAGAAAAAAATATGATCTGCCTTGGAAATGAAAAACAGTGGGCTTACCTAAAACATTTTGATATTCAATGGTTCTATGCATACACTAAATATTGGCCAGGGTATCAAATCCGAATTTACGATGGACCGAACGGCAATGACATTGGTTTTGTGGATGGAAGTGAGCCGTATCAATTATTTAATAGACAAGATGGGCATATTGATATCGGTGGAAATCGTTGGATTCGTGAGGAACATGTAATTATTAAATAATAGGTGGTTTCAAAAGTACACAACAACAAAGGTAAAACATACTATGTAACTGCTAGCGAGGCATATGTATTTATGAAGTGAAAATCCGGCTCTTGTGAGTCGGATTTTCTTTTTTTATATTTAAGATAAGATTGCCTTTCTTAAATATAAAATTATGAATAGATAGGAATTAATTCTTGTTTAAAATCTTCATACATACCTAAAGCAATTTTTAAAATTTTTTCTAAGCTGTCATAATCGCTAAATAGTACTGGCTTAATTCTAGTATCTGGAGAAATTAAAAGTCTTGAATATAGACTCCATGGACTACCTRATCTTAGTTCATCATTATGATAAACTACCCAAGTAAAATCCAGAACGTTTACTTTAATACCAATATTAAAATAAAATAAATTTTCTTTTTTATCACCTAGTTCTCCAACTTTTAAAAACTTTTCTTTTTTATCATAAACTGATTTATAACCTAGCTTTTCAAGTATTTGTTGAATGTCTTCAATATTGGGATTAGGAATGATTTCTTCGGCATCATAATTTTCTCTCGAAAAAGAAGAAAGTTCTGTGTATCTATTAAC
>NZ_JBFUIN010000769.1:0-1412 GCF_056401855.1 Bacillus sp. P4_D3 | reverse complement strand
CAGCTTCACCATGTATACGTTGCTTTTTTAAATCAAAGTATACATCTAAAATTTCCTTTCCAATTATAGAATTAATTCCATTTTTATCATCATGAAGCCATGGGACTACTACAGAAAATGCTACTTCTGGATTATCATATGGGACATATCCAACTAGTGTTAAGTTGTAACATTCCATACGTTCCCCTTTTGCATTTCTACCAATTGGATCATCTCCACCATATACAGTTTGAGCTGTCCCTGTCTTTCCTGCTGGTTTATATGGCGCATTTTTGAAATACTTCACGCCAGTTCCATCACCTTCTTGGAATACCCATCTAAATCCTTCTTTTATTCGATCAATATGTTCTTTCTTCATATCAACTCGATTTAATACGACAGGCTCTATAGAGCGTATAACTTTGCCAACTTCCTCTTCTTTTATTGATTGCTCTCGTATTTCTTGTACAATTTGGGGTTGCATTCTATATCCACCATTTGCAATAGTTGAAATATATTGTGCCAATTGCAATGGCGTATAAGTATCATACTGACCGATAGAAAAATCTAGTAAAAACCCAGGTTGACTATCTACTTTTCTAGTTTGCCCAATTATTTCATTCGGTAAATCAATACCTGTTGGTACCCCTAAACCAAATTGTTTAAAATAATAACGCATCTTATCAAATGCTTCTTGTTTAATATCCAATGAACCATTCGGTACGTAATTAACTCCCGCAATTTTTAAAGCTGTCTGGAACATGTATACATTCGAAGATACTTGTAAAGCTCGTAAATCATTAATATTACCAAATCCGGATACATTCCATGATTTCTTGGCTTGTGTACCTTTAAATTTCATCGGTGCATCATAAAATTGATCTCCTGGCTGTATTGCCCCTGTCTCATATCCAGTTAATAACGTTGCGCCTTTTACAGCTGACCCTAGCTCATACGAAGTTGTCATGTTACCTAATGCCAAATCCTCAATCTCTATTTTCCCTTCTTTTTCTACAATCTTTTTGCCTGCCATAGATAAAATCTGTCCGTTATTTGGATTTGTCATGACGACAAACGCTCGGTCCAACAGTGGCTCTGAACTCTTAAAAGCTCTCAAATTTTTCTCTATACTTTCTTCCACTTTCTTTTGTAATTCCATATCAATCGTTAATGTTAAACTACTACCACTTTTTCCTTTAGAGATTATTTCTGTTTTTATAATGTTTCCTGATTTATCAGTAATGTTTTTCACTTCTTCTTTTGTGCCGTGTAATACATCTTCATATCGTTGTTCAATATAACTTTTTCCTACACGATCATTACGGTTATATCCACGTACCAAATAAGAATCTAAGTTTTCTTTCGGTAGTCCTTCTTCACTACTTGTAATATTACCTAACACGGAACGAAATAAATTACCATTTACATAATTA
>NZ_JBFUIN010000768.1:0-1413 GCF_056401855.1 Bacillus sp. P4_D3 | reverse complement strand
AATTAACGCCTTCCAAAGCGCCCACCCTCTCGCTCTATTCCACGTTTCTTCATCCATACGTAATGCTTCTTTAAATACCTTTCTACTATTCTTATGAAAAAATGTCCATGCCATCGCTGCATCACAAGCAGGGTCTCCTACTCCTAAAATACCAAAATCAATTACGGCACAAAGCTTTCCATCTTTAACAAGTAAGTTACCCRGTGCAACATCTCCATGAACCCAAACTGATTTATGGTCCCATGTTGACCTAAGTGCTAAATCCCAAAAATGTTTTAATAATGTCTCATCAAAAACATCCTTATTATTTTCAATGGCTGCTCTCGCCTCTTTATCGTATACAGATATAAGCCCGCCACGGTAAAAATTATGCGCTCCAGCTACTGGTCCATTACTCGCGTCAACCGACTGCAATTCTATTAAAAATGATCCTAAGTCTGCTGCGAATTCATCTAAATCACGAACATTTTCTTTCGTAACAGTCTCCCCATCTATCCACTTATTAATAGACCAAGGCCATAAATACTCTTCAGAAGGATTCCCTTTCGCAATTGGTGCAGAAATTGGTAAAGAAAGTTCCTTACTTAATATAGGAAGCCAACTGTTTTCTTTCTCTACTTGTGGTACATATGCTGCATCACTTGGCAACCTGACACTCATCCCGTCCCCTAAATGAAATGTTCTATTATCGTTCCCGCTAAGCTTTACAGGTTTCACTTCTAAATGTGCCCATTTAGGAAATTGCTCTTGTATTAACTTTTTAACTAAATCAGCAGTAATATGATTCATTTACTTCCCCCTTTATATACCTATCACATGGATAAACGAGTTCTTCCATCATTTTCATCTGTAACATATTCAACATAAAACCCTTGATCAATTGCGTTTTCATACATTATATAACACAATTAACTACTACATCTTAAATATCTCTTCTATGTTACCTAGCTTATATCTCAACATGAAAAAACCGCCCCACTACTAGTGAAACGGTTTTTCCTCTACTATTTTTCAAGCATTTACTTCAGTTTTATGTTCCTTTCCTACACTACGCTTTAAAGCTGTTCCAAGTATGATAACCATACTTACTACACCAATCCAAACGAGCACAGTAAGTGGCGTATTCCAAGCTAATCCTTTTCCGAAGAAGAATATTTCTCTTAGACCTTCTATCATGAATCGCATCGGTAACCAAGAGTAAATCCAGTCTTGATAAAATGGCGACATTATTTCAGGCGCTAGCGCCAATAGCGGTGCACCAAAGAAAAGTAACAGTGCAAATATACCTATTCCCTTTAATCCCATTAATGAAAGAACAACCGAAATCATTAAGAAGAAACTAAATGATGTAATGGATAAAAATAAAGCTGTATCCATGAAATTCGGGATATTTAATCCTACCATTCCGTCTGC
>NZ_JBFUIN010000767.1:0-1416 GCF_056401855.1 Bacillus sp. P4_D3 | reverse complement strand
GAATATATGCTACCTTCATATGATTTTTTTATTCATCCAATGTACTTAGTGGAATTAAAAAAAGATATTTGGTCAGATAGCCCAGTGCCAGCAAAGTTAACATATGGAAAAAAGAAGTATGATATTGATATCGTTTATCGAGGCGCTCATATTCGTGAGTTTGAGAAAAAGTCTTATCATGTTAAGTTTTATAAGCCAAAAAAATTTCAAGGGGTGAAGGAATTTCATTTAAACTCTGAATTTATGGATCCATCTCTTATTCGTAACAAATTATCACTAGACTTTTTTAATGATATTGGGGTACTTTCACCGAAGTCACAGCACGTATTTATAAAAATAAATGGTCAAATCCAAGGCGTATATTTACAGTTAGAATCGGTTGATGAAAACTTTTTAAAAAGTAGAGGGTTGCCGAGTGGTTCTATTTATTATGCGATAGATGATGACGCGAATTTTTCTTTAATGAGTGAGAGAGATAAAGATGTTAAAACTGAGCTTTTTGCAGGGTATGAATTTAAATGTTCGAATAAAAATAGTGAAGAGCAACTGAGTGAATTCGTTTTTCAAGCAAATACACTATCGAGGGATGATTATGAAAAAGAAATTGGGAAATACCTTCATGTTGATAAATATTTACGCTGGTTAGCTGGCGTTATTTTGACTCAAAACTTTGATGGTTTTGTTCATAACTATGCACTGTATCATAACGATGAAACAAATTTATTTGAGGTCATCCCGTGGGATTACGATGCGACTTGGGGGCGTGATGTACAAGGGAGACCACTTAATCATGAGTATATTCGCATTAAAGGATATAATACGTTAAGTGCAAGATTGTTAGATATACCTGTTTTTAGAAAGCAATATCGAAATATATTAGAAGAAATTTTAGAATTACAATTTACAGAATCCTTTATAAAACCAAAAGTAGAAGGCATGTGCGAATCCATTCGTCCATATTTACTTCAGGATCCATATATGAAAGAGAAAATAGAAGTTTTTAATCAAGAGGCTGAGATGATTTTTCAATATATAAATAAAAGAAGCAACTATATACAAGAACACCTTCATGAATTGGGATGATTTTGAAAGAGATTGAAACATTATCAATCTCTTTTTTTGTATACTAAAGATGGAGAAATAAAAAAGCGAAATAATATTTAGTAGAATGAAGTTGATTAAGAATGGAGTTGTGTAGATATGACGGTTAAATGGATTGATTGGGTAAAACAAATACAATCAATAGCACAAGCAGGTTTAACGTACTCCAAAGATGTGTATGATCTAGAGCGTTTCCAACAATTACGAGACATTTCAATTGCGATGATGTCACATTATACAAAAACAGATTGGGAAGTAGTAGAGAATTTATTTGCAAGTGAGACAGGCTATCAAACACCTAAAGTTGATATACGG
>NZ_JBFUIN010000766.1:0-1417 GCF_056401855.1 Bacillus sp. P4_D3 | reverse complement strand
GGAATCGCTTTTGACAGCTGGCGACCAATTTGTGCATCAATCCTAATATCAGGAAAAGTATTTTTTAAATACGGAGCAATATCAATCAGAACGGAATCACCTATCGCTGTAACGGTGAGAGAATTTTTAGGTTGCGCAGAATTTACTTCTTTTGATTCTTCTTGATTTTGAGGCGTCTCTTGAGTTGGATTTTCCCGAACTGCAACTGGATGTTTCGCCGGTTGTGTTTGTACTGCTTCCACCTTATCTAGTTGAGGATTCTCCTTATCCTTACTAACTAACCCTAAGACGGCTATCGACGAAACGAATAATGCACAAATTAAAGCTAACTTAACACCTAAAGCGACATTTTGAAGTCTTAAATTCTTAAACTGAATGTTTCGGAGCGCACCTTGTCGGATCGGTTTTTCAATAAACTTCCATGAAATTTGCGCAATCATTATAATCAGAAGAAATTGAAGAGTTGCTCTTATTAGTGAAAAATCTCCAGCATTTACTTTTGGAGTTGTCAATGTAAGAATTGGATAATGCCAGAGGTATATGCCATACGACCTTATTCCTATCCAACGTAAAGGTCTAAATCGTAAAAATTGAGCGATGCGGCTCGCTGGATGAGCAAGATTTGCCACTAACAATGCTGTTGCAATTGATAAGAGAACCATTCCCCCATTGTATAGAAACGGATCATATTGATTAGTCTTCCAAAACATAAGCAAAATAATAATAAGAGCAGTTCCTCCCACTACATCAAGAATGAGCCGCGCCTTTGGAATAATTTTATTTGCAAGCCTATCGCTTGGCCAAATTAAGGCAAGTGCCGCTCCAATAAGTAAAGAAAAGGCCCTCGTATCTGTGCCATAATAAATTCTGCTCGGATCAGCTCCAGGTTCATACAAAATTGCCATCGCTAAAGCTGAAGCAACAGCTCCCAGACAAATCAATAAAATCATACGGGATTGTTTTTTTATGTGGTAAAGTCCTAAACTAATGATAAACGGCCAGACAACATAGAATTGTTCCTCAACTGCTAACGACCAAAAATGATTCAATGGAGAAAGCTGGTTAAAATTATCAAAGTACGATAATTTATGATAAATATACCACCAGTTACTAACATAAAATAACGCCGCTAATGAATCTCCACGCATTGTTTCAAGTAAAGAGCTATGAAAAATCGTAATCCATGCCAACGTTATAACGAGCATGACAAACATTCCTGGAAGTAATCTCCTTGCTCTACTAAGCCAGAATTTCTTCAAATCAATTCTCTTATTTCTCTTCCACTCCATCGCTAGAATATCTGTAATTAAATAACCTGAGAGTACAAAAAATACAGTAACCCCTAAAAACCCTCCAGGCATCCAACTAAAATTAATATGATACAAAATAACACCTAGTATAGCTAGGCCTCTTAGAC
>NZ_JBFUIN010000765.1:0-1419 GCF_056401855.1 Bacillus sp. P4_D3 | reverse complement strand
ACTTATATGTTTCTAAAGGAAAGAAATATTTTCATTTTTATTACCATCTATTGTTTGATTAAGATGGTAACACGAAAATGAAACGTTTAGAATCAGAAAATAAAGAAAAAATATTAAAATGCGACTTTTTTCGACAAATTTTCCTATAAAACGTTTTTAACCAAAAGCTACTATTATGTTCCTCTCAGTACCAATTTACCGAAGATTTATAAAATAAATTGTAATATTCAGATTCGTTTTTCTTGATATATTTATCCAAACATACATATTTTACAAATGTATGTCCATTCTGTATTAATAGCAATTGCATTAACATAAGTGCCAATCTGCCGTTTCCTTGATTAAAAGGGACTATGCAATAAAAATTAAATATAAAACGAGCTATTAATAAAAGTGAATGATGGACCTTACTAGAATTTAATGAGTTATATTGATCACATAATGTTACTGTTTTAAGAAATGAGCATGTAAGCATTCAAAAAGATGGGCAAGAAAGAAACTTGCTAGGTATTGATGATCCAGAATTTACTAGTGGAAATCGTGATGAAGAACATATTGTTAAAAGTGAGATTAGGAAAGCTAAAGATGGAATGCATTCAGACGGTTTTAAGGTATTGCTATCCCATAGGCCTGAATTTTTAGAAGCATATGCTGATGAGCAAGTAGATTTAGTGTTATCGGGTCATGCACATGGGGGGCAAGTTCGGTTACCTTTTATCGGGGGATTAGTTGCTCCTAATCAAGGAATACTGCCCAAATATACAGCGGGTTTATATGAACAACAAAATACGTCTATGATAGTTAGTAGAGGATTAGGCAATAGTATCATTCCGCAAAGAGTTTTTAATAGACCTGAGATTGTAGTCGTGCAGTTAAATTAATCTGTATGGCTTTTTTGTTCAGGAGAATAATTTAAAGGTAGTTTTTCTTGAGTACAAGTTTCCATTACAATTTTGTTAAAATTTTTCAACGTTACATAAAGTAACAAAATTTGACCTATTGAGTTTGTTATAGTGTAAATAATCAAAAAACTTAAAAATTAGTCGAGTTAAAATAGTTATTATTAAGCAATATTAAAAATATAAAGGGGTGTACAAATGCATAAAGAATTTGAAATTGAAGAATATACGGCGATTGAGGAGCAAATTCATTATTATAGTACGTCTTTATTAGTAAGTCATCCTGAGCAAATTGTAAAGTATTTAGAAAAACGGTTGGAAAAGTATGCAGAAACGTTACAATATGCACATTTATATCCGGAAACGGTTATATTACCAATACAGCAAATAGTTATCGAATATTCTTTAGATGTTGCTAGAATTAGAAGGTATTTAAATTTAAAAACATAACAAAAATCGAATAATTTACAATGAAACAGAGTCGACTTTAAGAAAAGATATTCTAATGTCGACTCTGTTT
>NZ_JBFUIN010000764.1:0-1420 GCF_056401855.1 Bacillus sp. P4_D3 | reverse complement strand
CTCTCGCAAAGGAAACTGCCATGATAATGCCTGTATTGAGTCATTTTTCTCCCATTTTAAATCGGAAATGTTGTATTTGAATCATTTTAAAACAGAAGCAGATTTAATACAAGCAATTGAAGAGTATATTTATTTTTATAACTATAAACGGTTCCAAAAACGACTCAACCACCGAGCTCCGATAGAATATCGAATCTCGATGGCTGCTTAGTCTTTTTAATATTGTCTACTTGACAGGGATAAGACCATAGGTATAATCCTAAGGTCTTTTTATATTTATGTGACCTAAATTCTGTTGAATTGAACTACCCTCCACTTAACACCCTTATGGGTTGTTTGAAGTGGGGGATTCCTACGAACACCAAAGTATCCTTCGGTTATCCTAGTAGGCTAATCCCGTAGTTCCTACGGTTAATACGAAATTCGTACGGTATCACAATCTTATTTTGGTTTTTTGACATCTAGAAATAGACCTGGTTTTGGTAGCACGAATCGCACTGACATAAGTCATCTTTCCCCTTTAGGGATGGGAGTGTCAAAATGAAGTAGTCCTGATATCACGGCTATAATCTTCTTTGAAATATAGATATATCCCTATTTCCATAATTGGATATTTCCCTATATCTCTACTTTTGTTATCAGAAATAGAGGCATAGGGGAAGCTTTTGAACAAATTACTGATTCTATTGTATGTACCACATATCACCATTATAATATCCCTATTTCYATAATTGGATATTTCCCTATTTCTCTACTTTTGTTATCAGAAATGGTGGCATAGGAGGAGTCTTTGAACAAATTACTGATTCTATTATATGTACCACATATYACTATTATAMTCTCCCTCACAATATATAAATATCCCTATTTCTATAATTGGATATTTCCCTATTTCTCTACTTTTGTTATCAGAAATGGTGGCATAGGAGGAGTCTTTGAACAAATTACTGATTCTATTATATGTACCGCATATCACTACTATAATCTTCTTTTCGATATAGATATATCCCTATTTCTATAATTGGATATTTCCCTATATCTCTACTTTTGTTATCAGAAATGGTGGCATAGGAAGAGCTTTTGAACAAATTACTGATTCTATTATATGTACCGCATATCACTACTATAATCTTCTTTTCGATATAGATATATCCCTATTTCTATAATTGGATATTTCCCTATTTCTCTACTTTTATTATTAGACATGGTGGTATAGGGGGAGCTTTTGAACAAATTACTGGTTCTATTGTATGTACCACATATCACTACTATAATCTCCTTCTCTATATAGATATATCCCTATTTCCATAATTGGATATTTCCCTATATCTCTACTTTTGTTATCAGAAATAGAGGCATAGGGGAAGCTTTTGAACAAATTACTGATTCTATTGTATGTACCACATATCACCATTTATAA
>NZ_JBFUIN010000763.1:0-1428 GCF_056401855.1 Bacillus sp. P4_D3 | reverse complement strand
GTATAATCCCATCTTTTAGTACAACTAAGCGCGTCGCCATCGTCATAGCTTCAATTTGATCATGCGTGACATATACAGATGTCGTTTGCAGCTGTTGATGTAATTTTGTAATCTCAGCACGCATTTGAACGCGTAGCTTCGCATCTAAGTTTGATAAAGGCTCGTCCATTAAAAATACTTTTGCATTTCGAACAATCGCTCGGCCTAAGGCAACACGCTGACGCTGACCACCTGAAAGTGCTTTTGGCTTCCGGCTTAAATACTGCTCAAGCCCAAGAATTTTTGCTGCATGTTGCACACGTTGGTCAATTTCTTCTTTACTATACTTTCTTAGTTTTAATCCAAATGCCATGTTTTCATACACACTCATATGCGGATAAAGTGCATAGTTTTGAAATACCATTGCAATATCTCTATCTTTCGGTGTAATATCATTTACACGCTTTCCATCAATATAAAAGTCGCCCTCTGAAATCTCCTCAAGTCCTGCAATCATACGTAATGTTGTAGATTTCCCACACCCTGAAGGGCCAACCAAAACGATAAATTCTCCATCATTTACTTCTAGGTTAAAATCTTTTACGATTGTCACATCATGATCATATTTTTTGTAAATGTTTTTGAATGATAGTTGAGCCATAATATCCTCCTAGAATTCGAGCTATATTTATAGATATTGTTAAAAATTATGATGACATGAATGATAAAATCTTCGAAATATCCTTCATACTGTCTAAAATATAATCCGCTTTTCCTTCTAAATCTTCCTTCCTGCTCGCACCCGATAAAACGCCCACTACTTTAATGTTACTATTTCTCGCAAATGTAACGTCTGTTAATGTATCACCTACCATAAGCACATCTTCTTCAGTTAGTGAAAATTTCTCTTTAAACATATGATAAAAGTCACTTTCAGGTTTTGTTCTATTCACACCATCATCTGCACCTAAAAAATCTACATAATCATATAACTCAGTCATTTTCAGAGAATGAATAGCTGCATCAACATCGTCTGCCGTAACAACCCCAATAATATATTCATTGTCTTTTAAATATCGTAACGTTTCCTTTGCACCTTCCACTTCTGTAAATACAAGATCATCTGCAGTAGAGTACTTTTTGAATAGAAGACATACATTTTGAATAAAACCCTCTTTATTCACATGTTGATTTTCTAACAACGAATACCATGCAGCCGCAATAAAGTAATTTGTGCGACAAGCTAGTAAACTCGTACTCTCAAAATTGTTATCATTCATACCAATAATCGTTAAGTAGTCATCTCGTTTACTTTTTTCATTTGGATACGTTTGAAATATATCATCTAACACACGATGCACAATTTTGTACCAAACTGAATCTAACTGTATTAATGTTCCATCTTTATCAAAAATAATCGCTTTATTCACCTTTTATTCCCCCTATAAC
>NZ_JBFUIN010000762.1:0-1432 GCF_056401855.1 Bacillus sp. P4_D3 | reverse complement strand
CTCCTATTGATGCTGGAGAAAAAGTCGTTGTTATAAAGAGGCATAGTACTATTTTACAAGTGAAAAAGGAGAGTGAATAAATATGGCAGTAGCATTAACGTTAACGATTATTTTCGCATTGATTGTCGTTGTATTTATTGCATTGACGATTAAAATTATTTCGCAGCAAAAAGTTGGGGTTGTTGAAAGGTTTGGTAAATTTCAACGGATTATGCACCCAGGATTAAATATTTTAATCCCAATTGTAGATCGTGTTCGTGTATATCATGATTTGCGTATTCAACAAACGAATGTACCACCACAAAAGGTAATTACSAAAGATAATGTACAAGTAGAAATTGATACAATTATTTTCTATCAAATTGTTGAACCAGAGCTTGCGACATATGGTATTTCAAACTATGAATATGGTGTTCGTAATATTACATCTGCAACAATGCGACAAATTATTGGTAAAATGGAGCTTGATGAAACATTATCAGGTCGTGAAAAAATTTCAACAGAAATTCGTTTAGCACTTGATGAAGCGACAGAAAAATGGGGCGTTCGTATTGAGCGTGTCGAAATAGTCGATATTAACCCACCAAAAGATGTGCAAGTATCAATGGAAAAACAAATGAAAGCAGAACGTAATAAACGTGCGATCATTTTAGAAGCTGAAGCAGCGAAACAAGATAAAGTCCTTCGTGCTGAAGGGGAAAAACAAAGTAAAATTTTAATGGCTGAAGGGGATAAAGAAGCGCGTATTCGAGAAGCTGAAGGTTTAAAAGAAGCAAAAGAATTAGAAGCGCAAGGGGAAGCAAGAGCGATTGAGGAAATCGCAAAAGCAGAACAAAATCGAATTGAATTACTTCGCGCAGCAGATTTAGATGAGCGCGTACTTGCTTATAAATCATTTGAATCATTGATTGAGGTTGCAAAAGGACCAGCAAATAAAGTCTTTATTCCGTCTAATGCAATTGAAACACTTGGTACTCTTGGTGCTATTGGGGAAATTTTTAAAGAGAAACAAGCGAAGAAATTACCTTCGTCAGATACAGAAAAATAACTATCAGAGTGAGGAAGAGAAATGGGATGCCATTTCTCTTTTTTGTGCGTATATTGCGAAAGGCTTGTACATATCCATGTATAAAGAAGGTGATACAGTGAAAAAGTATGCTACTCGTATACATGGGAAAAAACTAGTTTCGTTACTCTTTCTATATGCACTAATAGTAATTATTATTGCGTCGATTTTGACGTCACTTTTACATACAATGAAATCGAATTATGCGAATCAATGGTTTGGAAAAGTATCTATGCAAGGTTTTGTTCAAATGATAGAAAGTGAGAATCGCTATTATGGATTTGATTATTTTAAGCAAAATAAACGAGAATCGGTTGGGAATTTAATGTTCTCTATTGCGACAGATTTAAAAATAAAAGATTTGAG
>NZ_JBFUIN010000761.1:0-1434 GCF_056401855.1 Bacillus sp. P4_D3 | reverse complement strand
CTATTTATACTAGCATAATCAACTGAATATGGCGACCAAAAACTATAAAAAAATCACTCCATTTCACATTTTTAACATTTTTTTATGAAAACATGAAAACTAGGCACTCACCTTTCTCCGCTTTTGTCATATGATATTGCAAATTGATTTCTAGGAGGGAATACCATGAGTGAAGAAAAAAAAGATTCTTCTCGCCCACCGGTTCGTAATTATTTAAAACAAATTGATGATTTTTTCGAACAAACACCTCTTCGTGGCGTAATCGCTGATTTAAATCATTTTTTCCAAAAAGGAAACCGTTTATTAACATTCCCAGTAGATTTATACGAAGTTGGTGACGAACTCGTCGTTACAGCCGAACTACCAGGTATACAAAAAGAACAAATTCAAATTGAAATACAAAGCGAGTACTTAAAAGTCTCTGTAAAAGAAGATATACTTGAAGAGACAGAAGAAGAACAAACATCTCATAACTATTATCGCCGAGAACGTTCCATTTCAGAAGCGTCAAGAATTATTAAGTTACCATATTTAATTAATAAAAAAACAGCGAAAGCTTCTTATCAAAACGGTGTATTAGAAATTCGCGCACCGAAATTGCCACAACAGCATGACATTTTATCCATAGACTAAAAGACAAAAAAGAAGGGTGCTTAGCACCCTTCTTTTTAATCCACTAATCGCTTCATATCACGTATAATATCTTCGTATGGCGTATTACTAATGCCGCTATATTTTTTCATTACTTTTCCATTTTGATCAATTAAATAAAAAGATGTACCGTGCATCACTTGCCCATTCTCTGGTTTATCTACAAGCGATTGGAAGTTATCTTTTGAAAACTTTGTAATATCCTCTAGTGAATAACCTGTTAACAAGTTCCAGTTACTTGTATCTTCTGTAAACTTTTGAATGAAAGCTTTCAAATTTTCTGGTTTATCAAGATCAGGATCTACACTAAACGAAACAAACTGAACATCCAATTTCTCTTCCTTAGCCATTTTTTGTAATTTAGCCATATTAGCAGTCATTGGGGGACACACTGTTTGACAGTTTGTAAACATGAAATCAGCTACCCAAACTTTCCCTTTTAAATCTTTTGTACCAAACGACTTTCCTTCTTGATTTGTAAATTGGAAAGTTTCTAAATCCCAGTTTAACGGCTTACGTAATTTTGAACCTGAACTGCTACAACCTGCAAGTACAAAGAGACAAAATACAACCATAAGACCAATTAATTTTTGATAACGCTTCATTATTAAACCTCTTTTCTCTATCCTTAATTTATGTAAGTTATGTATATCATAACAAAAGTAAATACTATGAGAAAATTGTTTACTTCATTTGTTCACGAAATCGTACGAATTTACGTATGTTACTTCTTTATTTCAAGCTAATTACTAGACAAAATATATTTTACTACTATTATTTCTC
>NZ_JBFUIN010000760.1:0-1435 GCF_056401855.1 Bacillus sp. P4_D3 | reverse complement strand
GATTACAACTATACCAGCAACAGGTGCTTATACAAATGAAAATAAAGAAATGTTAATGATTGTTATTACTCGTTACGAGCTGTACGAATTAGAGAGGGTTATTAAACAAGTGGACCCAGGTGCATTTACAAATATACTGCAAACGGTCGGAGTGTTTGGGTTATTTCGAAAAGATTAAAGAGGACCAAAGCTGGTCCTCTTTTTTAATGCGAATTCGTAATGTTTTGCAATTGCTCCTGCATTTCACGTAGCTGAACTTTTTCAGCAGTTGAAGAGTTTGCATAAGCAGAGTGCAAAGAGTTTTTTGCTCTATAAACGAGTTCCTGTTGTTCAGCGCCACTTGAACAAGAAACGGCACTTGAAACAGCGTCTCTAGCTTGTTGGAATAGTAAGTTTCCCATTAAACCCCTCCAAACGAAGAGTTACTTCTCGCTTTTTCTGCCTCAGCTAATGTACCTCTGTACGGGAATCTTGCATCATGCTTCATAACAGCATCGGCTCCTTGCTGGATAAAACGTTTTGATTTGTTCTTTTTACCCATTCGAAAAACCCCCTTTATTTAGCTGAAAACAATTGACGCGCTGACTTTTGCGTCTAATAATAGTATGAGCGTTTGGCGAGAAACTATAAGCAGGGAATTTTTAGATTACAATCCAAGAACCTCTTCTAAATATAGAGCGATACCATCTTCTTCATTCGTTAATGTCGTATGATTTGYGAGTGATTTTAATTCAGGAATTGCATTACCCATTGCGATTCCATGACCAGCAAATTCGATCATTTCAAAGTCGTTATCCTCATCACCAAAAGCGATAATTCGCTCTTTAGGAATATTATAATGGCCTGAAATTTTTTGTAATCCGACAGCTTTATTTAATCCGCTTTTTACAATTTCAATAATTGGCCAAGGTGCACCCCATTTTCTATGGTCGATGACTTCAGCATGCATATCTGTTAAATGTTGGCGAATTGCAGCAGAATGCTCGTCATGTGCATCGATTAATAAGCAAGTTGGATGGTCGTTTAAAGTATTTAATAAATCTCCTGTGAAAATCTTAGGAGAACCGAATTCAAAAATATGTTTTTTATCTTCATCAATTTCACGGACATACACATCATCGATGACTTCAGCATAGACATTTTTCACGCCGAAATCAAAGCAAGCTCGGACGATTTCTTGCGCTGTTGAAAGTTCAAGAGGAGAGTGATGTGTTCCCCAACTTGAATCAAGAGGGTGATGCACGTAAGCTCCATTAAAGTTTACGATTGGTGTGTTAAGGGTAAGTTCTTTATAATAATCGTAACTAGCGCGGAATGGGCGCCCTGTTGAAATAACGACAATATGACCTTGTTCTTTTGCTTTTGCAATTGTTTTTTTCGTTCTTGGAGAAATTATTTTGTTGTCTGTTAATAAAGTTCCGTCTAAGTCTAATGC
>NZ_JBFUIN010000759.1:0-1435 GCF_056401855.1 Bacillus sp. P4_D3 | reverse complement strand
CCTTCATGTAGTTTTTTCAATGCTTGCTCATTGGTATTTGTCTCAAGTACGATATTTACTTTCGGATTTTCCTGTTTGTAAGTACGTAATAATTGTGGTAACCGATACACTGCCAATGATTCATTAGATGTAATAGTCAATGTTCCTTCTAAATGGTCACTGTTTTGAGGGATTTCTTGCGCTTTATCATAAATAGTAAGTAATTCTAATGCGTACGGATGAAATTGATGACCTGCTTTTGTAAGAAGTATTTTTTTTCCTAATCGATCGAATAGAGGAATGTTTAAATCGTTCTCTAATGCTTTAATATGGGCTGTCACAGTAGATTGCGCATAACCTAATGCATGAGCAGCTTTAGAAAAGCTGCCATATTTAACAATGGCACAAAATGTTTTAACATGTCTCATTTCCATAAATGATACCTCTTTTATTATCATGATTTGTGAATGATTATATCATGTATTTCAATTTTTCAAATCATTAAATTTCTTTTAAAATTAAGTTGTGGAGAAATTCATTCAAGTGAAATTGGAGGAGAAAAAATGAGTGAAAAGAGCTATCATGTAGCTGTAGTTGGGGCTACAGGCGCAGTAGGGCAAAAAATCATTGCATTGTTAGAGAGAGTAACGAAATTTAATATAGAAGAAATTACATTACTCTCGTCAAAACGATCTGCTGGTAAGATAGTACAATTTAAAGGACGAGAGATTAAAATACAAGAGGCAAAATCAACTAGTTTTGAAGGTGTAGACATTGCATTTTTTAGTGCTGGAGGAGAAGTTTCTAGACAATATGTAAATCATGCAGTTTCTAGTGGTGCAATCGTAATTGACAACACAAGTGAATACCGAATGGCACACGATGTACCACTCGTCGTTCCAGAAGTAAATGCACATACTTTAAGGGAACATAAAGGGATCATTGCAGTTCCGAATTGCTCAGCACTACAGATGGTAACAGCTCTTCAGCCAATTCGAAAATCATTTGGTTTAGAACGAATTATTGTTTCAACGTATCAAGCCGTATCAGGCTCAGGAATTCATGCGATTCATGAATTAAAAGAACAAGCTAAGTCAATGCTTACAGGTGAAGAAGTGAAGAGTACTATATTACCAGCGAAAAAAGATAAAAAACATTATCCAATTGCATTTAATGTATTGCCGCAAGTGGATATATTTACAGACAATGATTTCACATTCGAAGAAGTAAAGATGATTCAAGAGACGAAGAAAATTTTAGAAGATCCAAATCTAAAAATGGCAGCTACTTGCGTCAGAGTTCCAGTTGTATCGGGGCATTCTGAATCAGTTTATATTGAACTTGAAAAAGAAGCGACCGTTGCAGAAATTAAAGAAGTACTACTGAATGCACCAGGTGTTATTTTACAAGATAATCCTAGTGAACAAATTTATCCAACGCCATTATATGCAGAGGG
>NZ_JBFUIN010000758.1:0-1439 GCF_056401855.1 Bacillus sp. P4_D3 | reverse complement strand
CATCTGAACTTAGTACATCCTGTGCTTTTGTCACATCGGTATCGAGATCTTTAAGTTTTTTATCAAGCTGTAATTTAAGATCTGTTAATTCATTAATCTGACGTTGTACAATGTCTTTGTTCGTCATAGCCATTTCTTGAAGAACTTCAAGTCTATCCACAAAACCTTCTTTATCTTCTTTATTGTCTACAAACGCTTTTAATGTTGGATAATAGCTAGTAAATTTAGTTACAAACCCTTTATTTTTTGAATTTAATAGAATTAAATGCGGATAAAGTTCTGATGACCATTCCTTCATATCTTGCTTGATTAGGAATTGATTTGTATTTAAAGCTGGGACTTCCTCAAGCTGTACATTAGGACTCATTAAAGCTTGATCAATATATGTTTGGATTAATTTAGATTGTGCACCTAATTTTCGTAAGGATGAGGAAATATCCGTATTCTCTTGTTGCGCTTCTGCCTGAACGATTGGCATTGCGAGAGTATTGATAGGAATAGTCGCCCCAGTTACTATTGATGTTATTAAAAAACCTTTAATTATTTTATTTTTCATTCCGTACACCTCTTCACTATTGTCTGTTTATAATCTTATACATACATCTTGAACGACCTAACGCTAGGCTCTTTTCTTGCACATACTTGAGGAAGGAGAATTCTTTCGGATAGAGAGTGTTAAACCCTCGTTATTATTTACTTTTTATAGAATGTAAGGACCTTACTTYCCCCTCATTTAAATACTATGTTTTTCACAAGTAAACAATAAAAGTTCATCACCTATATTTGAATTAGCTGTCAAATGAATAGTATAATATTGATTTTTCTCTGGAGTTGCTGCTTGACTTACAGGAGCCCAGATAGATAAACTCGTTGTTCCTAAAGCTAACCCTGCCATGACCTTTTTGATAATAATTTCATAATATCTCCTAGTTTTGTCGGCAAGGCCCTACAAGATTACAAAAGATGAAATTATACTGTACATTGCTTATACTTTTATCACGGAATAAAATCATTTTTGCTATGTAGAAACTTAAAACACTTTTTTCAAATGTGATACTTTTGAGATTCTAGACCCTTTTAGAAATGAACGAATATTATGATAATTAATTTCGACATAATGTTACTTGCAACTTTAGTGCACATTTATTATTGTAATCTTCTCCCCCTCGAGTGGTCATACCAATTGCACCTTTATTAAAACATCAATTTTTTAATACGTAAATAGTAGAATTTTGTCGATTATATTCAATAATTCGACTATCGAGTATTAATGTGAATGAAAATGTTATACTTATAAAATGATTTTTTAATATAATTTAAGTAATTATAGCAGTTACAACTTGATATACTTAGTTAAAAAGGAGTTATTTTAACTATATAAAAAATAGCTAATATAATTTGAATTTTGTTTAATATAATTTAATCACACTCTGCATATC
>NZ_JBFUIN010000757.1:0-1443 GCF_056401855.1 Bacillus sp. P4_D3 | reverse complement strand
ATCTCTCTTCGCTGATTCAGCATCTTGAATGAATCGTTTTAACTCTCTTTCTTGATCTTTTAAATAATCATGTAATTTATCATACTGATCTCGTTTCCTCGCGCTTTCTGTAAAACCCGATGCATTTAATAAAGCATTGTACAATTCATCTAACATCTTTCTCCCCCTTTATTACAATAACCATGTAGTTAAATTCGTATATTTAAACATAAATATTCATTACATTGAGAATTTATAAATAACTATTTTTACATATTGCTATTTTATCAAAGGGATTTTAACATTTCCATATTTTATAAAAAGCTTTCGCATTTTTCTTCAATTAAATAGCAATGGATATTTATCATCTGAAAATTATAGTTTTATATAGATTATTGGAATTTTATCCACATTAAGTGAATTAATGACAAATAATCATCATTTACATGTTATAATTACGATGTGTACATTTAGCTGCATTAGATGTATATGTGTAATACGTATATTTAATAAAGTTAAATTAAACTGGGGAGGCTTTCTCAAATGGGCAAGAAAACAAGCAAAGCTAAAAAAATTTTGGGATTCGTGATCACCACAGCACTAGCAACTACAATGATGGCAGGCACAGCAAACGCACAAACAACTACGAATAACTATAAAGTAGCTGGCAATGCGAACACTGTATTTACAGATGTACCAAAGGACCACTGGTCAAAAGATGCTATTGATTACTTAGCGTCAGCAGGACTTTTTAACGGATATGGAAACGGAAAATTTGGTTTTGGGGATAATATTACTAGAGGCCAGGTAACTTCTTTAATCGCTCGTCATTTAGGTTTAACAGCAAACAATGAACAGAGCAATATGTTTAACGATATTAAAAATCATATKTTTGAAAAGGATATTAAAGCTATTGTACAGGCTGGAATTATGACAGGTGATGGAACAGGTGCTTTTCGTCCAGATGATGCATTAACTCGGTATGAAATGGCAGTAGTATTACAAAAAGCATTTCAATTACAATCAAAAGGACAAAGTAACTTTAAAGATGTACCTCAAGATCATTGGGCCTATGAATTTGTAAATACGCTACGTAGTAACCGAATATCCCACGGTGATGAGGCAGGTAATTACAATGGCAACATGCTTGTGAAACGTGAGGAGTATGCACAATTTTTATATAGTACATTAGCAAAAAACAGAGATTATAATTTCAACATCAATACAAAAGAAGAAATGAAACAAATGTTAACAACAGCTTTACAGGATGGGACGTTTGGTCCATTTAAATTAAATGCATTGGGTAAAGATATATCTGAGGTGAAAAAAGAATTTGGAGTACCTGATGTTTGGAAGCAAGCACCATGTACAGAATGTGATGCACCTAATACAGCAGTATACGGAGATTATAATATTGACATGTACCCTTCGGACGCTAGATATATATGGGTAAAAATGGATATC
>NZ_JBFUIN010000756.1:0-1444 GCF_056401855.1 Bacillus sp. P4_D3 | reverse complement strand
TCCCAATCAACTGTTGTATCTACTCCTGGAAACTCCGCAAGGTTTTCACTTATCCGCGCATATTCTTGATCTGTCACATCTTTTTTAATAATTTGTGGTGTCAGTTGATAACCTGAACTCATTTTACTTTTAATAGCTAACACCTTTAAATCTTGTGCTGTTAATTCTGCCAATTCTACTTCTATAACGCGACTTCGTCTTAAGTCTTGAATTTTTTTGTCTAGTTCTTTTCCCTCTATTCCCTTTTCTTTAAACTTTCCTATGTCTTTTTTAGTAATCTTTGATTCCGCACGTTTCGTATTCAATTGCATCCAGAAATCTTTTTTATCGATATCGGTTAACTTATTTATATCTTGTTCAGGCATTTCAAGTACTTTCGCCAATTCTTTTGCTGTTTTTAAAATATCTTCACTCGTAATCCCCTTCACCCTTGTATACGTAATTGCGCGAAGAGATTTATTATTAACGACCGTTTTCCCTTCTCGATCTAGAATTTGTCCACGTGGAACTGGTATACTAGTTGTTTCATTTTGACTGTTTTCCACTTGGTTCTTATAAGCCTCTCCCTCAACGATTTGTACTTTTCCTAGCTGCATAATAATAGCTGAGAATAGTACAAATATGCAAAGGAACATTATATTCAATCGAATAGATATATATGTCTTCTGCTTCTTTCCTTTTTGTTTTTTCATAAATCCTCCATATAATTCTTCCGGAACTCCTCACTAATACTTAGTAAAGAAATATACTAAATACGTTCCCTATATATTAGAAACCACCATTCAGTTATAAATAGTGTCTTATCTTTTTTTCTAAATCCTTGTAAGCACCAATTCCTTTTGGTTTAGCCGCGTAATTGATAAATCTCCCTTCCTGTTTTTCTCTCTATTTTTTTGTCGCTTGCATTAAAAATGCTGAACTGTATAATGATTCATATTAAACTTACACATAGACTTGCTAGTAACTTTTCATACTAATTATTCCTTTCTTCATGCTGTAATACTTAATAGACAACCTAAGTAATAAAGTTGTTCCACATTTACAAAAAAAATAATTAACTATAAGATGAAATAGGCTACATAAGGGAGGGTTATATGTTACATACGAAAAGATGGAGATTTTTTGCGGTTCTTTCTATTGTAGGTTTGATTTTACTAATTTTATTAAAAATCAACTTCATTTCAATTACTATCGCAACTTCTTCAGCTGAAAGAGGAAAAATTTTTGATCAAAATGGTGTAATACTAGCTACAAATAAGAAAGTTAAATCTCTATATTGCACTTCTAAYGATGAAAAGCTATCGAATCAAGATACATCAAACACATTAGCTTTTTTCAATCAATTTTCAAGCGAGTTTCAACATGACATTTCTGCGGAGGACATAAAATCGCAATTACAACAATCTTGTAAAAAGCAGACTATGAATGATATACCGTTATACTC
>NZ_JBFUIN010000755.1:0-1444 GCF_056401855.1 Bacillus sp. P4_D3 | reverse complement strand
GAACTAAAACTAAGATATTCTTACGAACTCAAAAAGCCGAAATTCCTTAACTTAGGAATTTCGGCTTTGATGTTTTATCTTGGGGTTGCTATTGGAATGAAATTTGGCACGTCTACTGCACCAGAATTATAAGTTCTCCGTTTCCTTAAATTAGAAACTTATACTGGATTACTGCAGTTAAATTGTTGTCATTTTAAAAGAACTGTTAGATAAAAAAGAAAAATCTATTGCTTTGTATTTAACTTAAAAATTTTTCTTTGAGTTAGCATCTTTTACATAATAATTATTGAGGAGGGAAAATTTTACTGAGAAATGCTATCAAATACAAGAATAGGCTAGTCTAATTTCTAATGGTCCCAGTATCTTTTATTTTGACATGTGTCTTTACATTTATTTTAGCCTCTGCTAACGCTTGCAACCAATTTCCTTTTAGTTTTTTCCACTCTTTATATTGAAAAGCTCTAGCATATAGGGATAATCCGATTGGATCAATTTTATTCTGCTGTATTTCATCCAAAATATCTTGTAACTTCTTATTAATTTCTTTTTGAATAGCACTCTTTAAATTATTTATGTTTTTTTTATTATCATAATGTCCCTTAATTAAATTCGCATTGGTTTTTTCTATTAAAGCTACATTTGCATTTATATCGAGATTAAATACAAACTTTCCGTTTTGAAAATTAACATCTACCTTCCTTGTCGCATTCTGTACCAAGATAGAAGTGTTTGGTTTTTTGTTGGATTTTTTAGGAGGAAGCACAAGGTGTAGTATCATCCGGCCTTTATTTTTGGGCTTATTTATAAGATTGAAGAATTTAACATCTTTTTTAGGGATACGAGTTAAAAATTTTCCTTGTCGATCCAAAAGTGCAATTCCTATCGTGTCAATTTCATTTTTTGTTTTTTTGATAACTGGAACAGCTTGTGTCATTCCTTCTTCATTTTGTTCTCTCATTAATTGTTGAATAGTGGAAGAAACGGATTGATTATTTTGAATGGAGGATTCGATTACACTACTTATATAAGATGGTAGTGATGGTTTATCGGGCTTATTAATTGTGAAAATTTCTTCTACAGGTCCATCAACAAGTACTACTTTAGCATTAATGGTAGCGTAAGGATCACGGTAAGAAGAATCAAGCTCCTGCATCCAATTTGCTTCTTGGGCCAATTTTTTCCCAATTAAAATGATTTCAGCTTTGGAGGCTGTCATATAGCCCGTTAACTTCGTATCTATCTTACTGAATCCATTATATACAGTTGATGCCTGAGTCCAGTTCTCTATAGTACTTTTTTGCTGTCTATGATGAAAGAGTGGTATGCTTGTGCCCACCTTTACGTCTCCATTAGAGTTTCTATCCAAGGCAATTAAAAGGATTAATGAAACCTTCTCAAGAGGAATTCTCTGACTACAACCAATTAAACATACACAACAGATTAC
>NZ_JBFUIN010000754.1:0-1446 GCF_056401855.1 Bacillus sp. P4_D3 | reverse complement strand
GCTTTCCAGCCCATGTATGTTACACCCACTAAGTTTGAAGAATCGAGTGTTGGGGGGATTATGACGGAAGAATATACGTTTTTACCTGGCCCAGTAGACATCGAAGAGAATGTCCAAAAGGCATTTTCTACTAAGCCTATTTCCCATCGCTCCAAGTCATTTCAAGTGACGATGGAAAATGTAAAAAAACGATTACTTCAAATAACGAAAGCAAAACGTGTACAAGTTATGTTAGGAACAGGGACGTTAGCGAATGATGCAATTGCTTTACAGTTACGTTCATTAAAAGGTAAAGGACTAGTTTTAGCGAACGGGGAGTTCGGTAATAGATTAATTGAGCAGGCAAAACGTGCACATTTAAATTTTGATACGTATAAAAAAGAAATGGCAGAGCCGTTTATTTATACAGAATTAGAAAAAATAATGGCAATTGGAAATTATGAATGGCTTTGGTTTGTTCACCATGAAACATCAACTGGAATGTTAAATAATTTAGAAGAACTAGACATTCTTTGTAAAAAGTATCAAATGAAACTATGTGTAGATTGTATAAGCTCAATTGGAGCAATACGAATAAATTTGAAGGATGTATATTTTGCAAGTGGTGTAAGCGGAAAAGCGATTAAATCATTTACAGGATTATCTTTCGTTTTTCATAATCACATTGTAGAGAAAAACGAAGCAATACCTGTGTATATGGATATTGGCATGTATGAAATGAATGATAGTATTCCATACTCTCATTCATGGAATTTAATTTATGCATTGCAAGAAGCATTGAAGCGATTTGAAGATGAAGAGGCATTTGAAAAAATAAAAGAGGCGTATGCTTATATTGAACAAGCTATTACTACTATGGGTTTAAAGCTTGTTTCACCTAAAGATCATGCCGCTCAAATTGTTCTTACCATTCAATTAAACGAAGGGCAGTCTACTAAGGCAGTAGGCGATGCATTAGCATTACAAGGATATATTTTTCATTATGAATCAGCATATTTACAAAAGAATAACTGGATTCAAATAGCATGTCTGAATCACTATAAAGAACGTGATATGAAGAGGATGTTAAATTGTTTGCAGATGTGTGTCTTAAAGAAGGGCGTACAGGTATGACGAATGTTTTCTTAACATAGTTGGTTGCGTATAAAGGAGTTATTATTTACGAAAACTGAGGAATGACAATAGAGTAGATCATAAATCATTGGAAGAGGTGTTAGTATGATAACTAGTAAACTACCATTACATATAGCAGACATTAAAAAGGCTCAAAAAATTCTTGATAGAAACGTTCGTAAAACACCATTAGTAAAATCTTTTTATTTGACTAGTAAAACTGGTGGAGAAATTCATTTGAAGTTAGAAAATATGCAATTAACGGGTTCTTTTAAATTCCGTGGTGCATTTAATAAAATGTCGCAGCTTACAGAGCAAGAAAAAGAGAAAGGC
>NZ_JBFUIN010000753.1:0-1446 GCF_056401855.1 Bacillus sp. P4_D3 | reverse complement strand
GGAGGAAAACATCGTGACTACAATTGATTTAAACTGTGATTTAGGAGAAAGTTTTGGAGCTTATAAAATGGGGAATGATGATGAAATTCTTCCGTTCGTTTCCTCTATAAATGTTGCTTGTGGTTTTCATGCTGGTGATCCGGCCGTTATGAGGCAAACGGTTGAAAAAGCTCTGCAGCATAACGTAGCAATAGGAGCACACCCTGGATTTCCTGATTTAATTGGATTTGGGAGAAGGAACATGCACGTTTCAGCAAGTGAAGTATATGATTATGTTTTATATCAAATTGGCGCATTAGAAGGATTTGTTAAAGCTGCCGGTGGGAAGATGCAACATGTAAAACCGCACGGTGCGTTATATAATATGGCGGCAACTGATTCGGAAATTGCGGATRCAATCGCAAAAGCAATTTATCATATTAACCCTGGATTATTACTTTACGGATTAGCGAATAGTGAGGCGTTTATAAGGGCAACAGAAAAATATAATATAACTCTCGTACAAGAAGCTTTTGCTGATCGTACGTATAAGCAGGATGGAACTTTAACGAGTCGTACAGAAGAAAATGCTCTTATAAAAAATGAAGATGAAGCAATAAAACAAGTACTTCAAATGGTGAAGGAAGGGTATGTAGAATCGGTTAATGGGGAGAAAGTAGCAGTTCAGGCGCAAACGATATGTTTACACGGGGACGGAGAGAAAGCAGTACAATTTGCGGAAAAAATATACAGAACATTCGAACTTAACGGTGTTTCTATAAGTGCACCGAAATAATAAATGAGGGGAAGTGCTGGAAATGATTAAATTAATTGGGATACTACTTGTTGCAGTTGGGTTTTTATTTAGATTAAATACACTGTTAGTAGTAATGGTTGCGGGTATTGTTACTGGTATGGTTTCAGGCTTAAGTTTTTATGATGTGATTAGCATGTTCGGTAAATTTTTCATAGAAAACAGATATATGTCTATGCCAATCATATTAACTTTACCGGTAATCGGAATTTTAGAGCGTTACGGTTTAAAAGAAAGAGCAGAAGCACTTATAACGAAATCAAAAGGAGCAACAACTGGAAGAGTATTAATGTCATATTTTACGATAAGAGAATCATCAGCAGCACTTGGACTTAATATCGGTGGTCATGCGCAAACAGTGAGACCGCTAGTTGCGCCAATGGCAGAAGGAGCTGCACAAGGTAAATATGGTAAACTCCCTGAAAAATTGAGAGAAAAGATTAAAGCAAACGCAGCAGCTGCGGAAAATACAGCTTGGTTTTTCGGAGAGGATATTTTCATCGCAACTGGTGCCATTTTATTAATGAAAGGGTTCTTCGATTCAGTAGGTATGCATGTCGGTGTATGGGATATGGCGCTTTGGGGTATTCCAACTGCGATATCTGCCCTTATTGTGAGCTGGATTAGGTTTAGAAGGTTTGATAAGTATATAG
>NZ_JBFUIN010000752.1:0-1453 GCF_056401855.1 Bacillus sp. P4_D3 | reverse complement strand
ATAAAGAATATTAATCAAGGTGTAACAAAAACGCCACATCCGGATATTCTAGGTATTTATGAAGTTAAATACAAGCTCCCTGTTTATGACGGAATGAGCACGGCTAACGGTGGAAAAAGGAATATCAGAATGTTCCAATTCCTGTTAAGGTTAGGCTTAGTCAGACGGCTGATTTATTCGGATTGAGGTCCCTCCAAGTTGATACGGAAAAGCTTGGAAATCTAATCAGCAAGTTCGAAAGGAAAGTCGATGAAGTTCCTAAGGGTACGGGTGAAAGTGGAATTCCTCCTAGGTACGGTGAGAGAAAGATTACAGATGAAGAATATGAAGCATTAAGAAAAAAACACCGACAGCAAAAATAAGAAAACAAGTAAATAAAGGCCACAATAAAAAGATAGAAACGGAAGAAGATCAAGCTCTTCCGGGGAAAACTTTTATAGGTTCACTAGAAGCAGATCATATTGTGTCTATGGACAGAATTGCAAGTATGGATGTTTTTGGTAATTTAACAGAAAAACAACAGTTAGAAGTATTAAATAACCCAGAAAACTTTACAGGATTAAGTAAATCTGCAAACACTTCAAAGCAATTTAAATCGTATGAAGAATGGACACATTATAAAAAGGGAACACCAGATGAGATAGAAGTTAGTCCTGACTTTAGGAGCAAGATGATTACAAGAGAAAAACAGCTTGAAAGAATATTGCAAAAACAAATTGATGATTTTAACAAAGAATAATATTAAAAAGGATGGGAAAAAAATGAGTTCTAAGTTAGATATATTAAGAGAGTATAATGAAGATATTCAATTGATTAATGCAAATGAATTTAAGAATATAAACTCATCTTTAATTCCTGATTTATGGGTGGAAGTATTTAGTGAACATGATAGAGAAAAGAGAATCAAGAAAATTTTAAGTATATGGAAAAATATGTAGATAATAATTTATCTAATACTATTGCTTACTTATCAGAATACCTTGAGGATATTGAACTGATGGTAAGTGAGGACACCTATTCAATCTTGTATACAATAAAAAATCAAGGTGGAGCAGATTTATATTATGAAGGAAGAAATCCTAAAGATAGTTTTAATAATGAAGAATTAGAATCTTCATGGAGAGAAATTCCTGAATCTATTAGGAACTTTTACGAAAATGTTCATAATGGATTTTATGATTACACAAGTGAATCGATGGGATTGATGCCATTAGAAGCTATAACTTACTTTGGGGATGATGACTTAGAGTGGGGGATTATAGATGAATTGGAAGAACCTATAAGGATTAATTTAAAAACATCTTTTGGATTCTTTAGTAATGGTATGGGGAGCTACATAGCTATAGATTATGAAAATTGTAAAAATAACAATGCTACTTTTTGGTCGGCTAAGAGTCAGCCTAAATATAATGTTCACTTTTGGAATTTTGTAGATGAATGGATTGTTATCGGT
>NZ_JBFUIN010000751.1:0-1453 GCF_056401855.1 Bacillus sp. P4_D3 | reverse complement strand
CGTTTATTGAAACGCCGTTTTATACGAAAGTTGGCAAAGTTCATAGTGTACAAGAGCAGTTTTTTGTAGCGAAAGGTCCGAAAGCGAAGATTGGAGATGTTTGTCTCGTTGGAGAACATAGCGTCTTATGTGAAGTTATTGCAATTGAAAAAGAAAATAATATGTTACTACCATTTGAACAGACAGAAAAAGTATGTTACGGAGATTCAGTTACATTAATTGCAGAAGATGTCGTTGTGCCCCGTGGTAATCATTTGCTTGGAAAAGTGTTAAGTGCAAATGGCAAAGTGTTAAACGAAGAGGCTGAAAATATTCCAGTGCAAAAAATAAAATTAGATGCACCGCCGATTCATGCATTTGAGCGTGAAGAAATTACAGATGTATTTGAAACGGGAATTAAATCGATTGATTCTATGTTAACGATTGGGATCGGGCAAAAGATTGGTATTTTCGCAGGATCGGGTGTTGGTAAATCTACATTACTTGGAATGATTGCGAAAAACGCAAAAGCTGATATTAACGTTATTAGTTTAGTAGGTGAGCGTGGCCGGGAAGTAAAAGACTTTATTCGAAAAGAATTAGGCGAAGAAGGTATGAAAAAAAGCGTCGTTGTTGTAGCGACGTCAGATGAAAGTCACCTTATGCAACTGCGTGCGGCTAAGCTTGCAACGTCGATTGCCGAATATTTCCGTGATCAAGGTAATAATGTACTACTTATGATGGATTCAGTTACTCGTTTTGCCGACGCTCGCCGAAGTGTTGACATTGCAGTCAAAGAATTACCAATCGGTGGTAAAACACTCTTAATGGAAAGTTATATGAAAAAGTTATTAGAGCGATCCGGAAAAACACAAAAAGGGGCAATAACAGGTATTTATACAGTGCTAGTTGATGGTGACGATTTAAATGGTCCTGTACCAGATTTAGCTCGTGGTATTTTAGATGGACATATTGTATTAAAACGTGAGCTCGCAACTCTTAGTCATTACCCTGCCATTTCCGTACTAGATTCGGTGAGTAGGATTATGGAAGAAATCGTATCGCCGAATCATTGGCAACTTGCAAATGAAATGAGAAAAATTTTATCTATTTATAAAGAAAATGAATTGTATTTTAAACTAGGAACAATTCAAGAAAATGAAGAAAATGCTTATATTTTTGAATGTAAAAATAAAGTAGAAGCTATAAATATGTTTTTAAAACAAGGTCGAACGGATAGTTTTCATTTTGAAGATGTTGTCCAAGCGATGCACCATATTGTATAAGATCTCGCCCTTTGAGGTCTTATTTTTTTGTTTTTAATATTTCACAGATTTTTTTGTAAAAAAACTATATAATAGAAAAAGGGGAACGTTATAATAGGAAGGGGCTATGAAAACGGGTGGATAAGCAGCAGTACGACACGATAAAATTGCAGATTAATCAAGAGAAAGAACAAATCTTGAAAGAAGTG
>NZ_JBFUIN010000750.1:0-1454 GCF_056401855.1 Bacillus sp. P4_D3 | reverse complement strand
TCATTAAAAGCCCTCTTATATGTAAGCGCTTTATAAATATCTTTTTCCTGTTCGTTTAAAAAGGATTGTCTAATGACTTCGGGATTATAAGTAATAGCGGGAACTAATCTCTGAAAACCAATTTTCGTTAAAATATTCATCCCTTTTATTTTTAATGAATCAACCATGCCTATTTTATGAGTTACGTACTGTTTAGGTAAACCAATATCTAACGCAATAACCCCTTTTACTTCACTTGGATATTTTTGTGCCCAATAAATAGCCTCTATTCCCGATAGAGAGTGTGGTACTAAAATGTATGGTGGTTTATTTCCACTTTGAATAAGTGCTTCTCTCGTTTGTTCTAGTATCGTATCAATATCTCTATCATCTTGAAAAACATCACTGTATCCATAACCAGCTCTCTCAATTACAGAAATCTTGTTTTCTTTCGAAAATTTACTATATAAGCCTTTCAATTCATAAACAGGAGCGGCAATTCCAGATCCGGCCATAAATACAAACGTATCCTCCCCGCTCCCCTCATTATAAACATTCACTTTTTTATTATTGAAATTAACAAATTCACCTTCATTATTTATTAATTTCGATTCCATTCTTAATTGATAGTTATGATATATAAATACAGCGCCTGTTCCAAGAAACATAATGCTACTACACACAAAAAATATAATTTTTACTATCTTCAATAATTTTTTCATATGACACCCCTTTCAGCCTATACTGAAAGGGTACAATGTAAAAATAAATTTCTAATAAATTTTCCAAAATTAATATTTTCTCTTTGTTTCTAAGTATGGACGATTTTTAATACCTACGCAATTTCTTCAAAGTCTCCAATATATCATCTGTAAAGGCCGTACTACCCTCTGTCTCTAAAACTCTGAAATATAAACTTCTTAAGAAAGCTCTAATATTTTGTACTAAAATATCATGCTGGGGATGCGGAATGTCTTCAACAATCGCTATACTATGTAGCCAATTGCTCCACTCCTCTTCAGTTAAAAGATTTTGGTTACGTAATGACATAATTGGCGTTACTAATCTCTCATCCTCAAAGTGTATGTATACGTAGTCATTCATACGAACCTTTTGACGAACAGCAGCTAGTATTGCATATGAAAACTCACGATTTCGTATTGTACGTGCTAAAGCATCTAGTGCATCTGCTGCATGTGCTGTTGAGTGTGCCCAGCCTTTTCCTTCTACGTAACCCCTTACATCTTCTTCTAAATATACATATTCCAGCACTTGTTCTGCCACACTGTACAGTTGTTCTTCAGATAACAGCGGTTCTCTTTCATGAACAGATAAAATAAGTGATGGAATTAATACGGAGAACGCACGTTTAAAAACAGAGTCTGTTCCCTTTTCACCAATTCTATAAAATAAATAATCAGGACTAATTGCTTGTAACATTAATCCTCGTAATTCTTTTTGTCTAAACACATCAT
>NZ_JBFUIN010000749.1:0-1454 GCF_056401855.1 Bacillus sp. P4_D3 | reverse complement strand
AAACCACCCTGCTACTGTTGACCAAGTTTTTTTCGCACCCGTTTTCACCATATCCTTAATACTATCATCTTCACCATCACCATCTAAATCAACATCCCATTTTACACCTTCTGTTACGTATGCTAATCCTACTGAAATACCGAATCCTGCTGCTGCAACTGCCAAAACTGGCGCGGCAGCAGGAAGAACTGCAACAGTCAGAACCGCAGCCCCTACAGTTGTTGCTCCTCCCACTACAACATTACCAATAATATCTCCTGCAATTTTATCATTCGAGGCATTATTTTTGATATTTTCACTTGTATCCGTATATGAATCTATAGCTACACTAGCCCATCCAAGCTTATCCTTTAAGGCCATTTTAGCTGCGCTTCCTTTTTTTATCATAGCTTCTATTTCTTTTATCTTAGGAGTAGCTGTTCCATTTTCGATTTTCTTTTCGATATCATTTACATAGTAAATCTTATGATCTCTATGCCGTCCATTAACTTTTTTATTATCTTTAACAGAATCATAACTCTCTCTTACAAGAACTCGTTTGTTTTTTCTATCAAATTCTTTTTTTATCTCATAACCATTCCTTACTTTATAAACTGTATTCCCTACTGCAGCTGCACCTGAAAGTGTTCCGAATATATTCCCCATTCCATCTAATGGTACCATCGCATCAAAGTCAGTCATACCTAAAAATGAATCTTTTTTGTCTACTTCACCAGATTCAGAATCCTTATTTAACCTTTCAACTTCACGAGCTTTATCTTCTGTAATTTTTTGAATAGGCCCCGTCCAATCCATATTCAATCCTTGTGTACTAAATGTACCGCTGACGACACTAAACCCTTTCCCACTTTGAACTTCCGCAAGACCTGTAGCAATACTAGTTGCTAATTGAAGCGCTGTACTATAATTATTACTAGAGGTCTGATTGAATTGATACAAATGATCCAGCTTTTCTTGCAGTTTTTGCCTCATAACAATAAAAAGATTTACCATGGCATCCATACCCGGCATTGGCATAGCTTGATTGACAGCTTCCATACTTGTTTTCATTCGGTCAATTTCTCGAATTTGTTCTAGTATCTCGTGTTCAATTACATCTGTTGAAGCTACCTGTGATTGAAATTGACTTGGAAAGGCATTGTTTTGTCGGATTAGCTCTTCACATAAGTAAATGATTCCTTGCGCTAAAGGACGAAAGGTTTGTACAAAAAATGATTTTGCACTGCTATATGTTTGCCCTTGTAACACAGTATCAGTTGCAAAAGCATCAATCGACTGAATTGCTTGTTCCATACCTTGAATGGTGGCCGTACATACAGCGTTCATACTTTGAGTTTGGTTTTGTACTTCTCCCAAATACATATTTAAACTCATGAATTAGCCTCCTTTACTAATTGTTGTTGTTGATAGGAAAGGTCGTTTTCTAAATCACTAAGGTCTCGTCTTTCTTTAAG
>NZ_JBFUIN010000748.1:0-1460 GCF_056401855.1 Bacillus sp. P4_D3 | reverse complement strand
GTTTAACCTATAAGGCTTGAGGGAATGGCACTTGAAATAATATCTTAATAAAATTAAAAAAACTGCCCTATTAAAGGACAGCTTCAAATATGTATTTTATACTTCGATAGATTTACCATCTTCAACGATATGGTAAAGTAAATGCGCTAAATGATGAATTGGACCATTTTCTTCCTCTTCTTCATTTGTCTCACCTTGGAATTCAAGATCATTTAAGTATAGTGCTAAAAATTGATAGAACAATTTCAAATCAAATCCGTAGCAAGCACTTGGTTCTTCATGATCTCCTTCATATTGTAACATTAAGTATTGCTCGTTTCCTTCTGCATCTTCAGCATCAAAGAATACGAAGAAACCAACGTTTGTATCTAAATCAAATAGATGACGAGTACCTTTTTCTGTTGCTTTATCGAAGTCCTCTTCACTTAATTTATGTACTGTTGTTGCCTTTGCATTATCCTCTTGATGAAAATTTACTGTAAATGATTTCAATGCTGACACCTCCTGATTGTATAAAAGTAGCATAACAGATTAAACAACATAATACAAAGGGACTGCTCACAAATGTAAACAGCCCCTTACTATTTATTTCCGTATAGCTCGTAATAAGAAGCTCACAATGAAAATTAATATGACCGCACCTATTAAAGCTGGAATAATTGCAAATCCGCCAATAACAGGACCGAATTTACCAAGTAACAACGAACCAAGCCAAGAACCGATAATACCAGCAATAATATTACCAATTACACCGCCCGGTACATCCTTTCCTGTGATCAGACTTGCAAACCATCCTAAAATACCACCGACGATTAAATACCAAATCATATATTTACCTCCTTTATTTTTGAACAATAAAATTATAATCAGAAACAATTGCTTACCATTAGTTATGTTACATTTTTCATAAGTTATTCGTCTTATGAAAATCATTCAAATCTGCTCAACATATTAAGGACCATCTGGCTTCAATATTGTTCTCATAAATTCGTCTTTAAACGCTTGATAATTAAATTCAACGGCAATTCTTTGTATAGGACGATTATCAAACGTCGTTGGCTCAGCTATTCTTCTAAAATCTGCAACACTTTGCCCTCTCGTTACATCATTTGTCGTACTTATTCAAACTGCTGATTTTTTATATTCAAAAATATCATCATTTATAAATGAAATGAACGGAAGTAAATCGTGAATCGGACTCCCAGCAATACCTGGATATTCTTTTTTGTAAAAGTTTTCGTAATAAAAATCGATCATTGGCTTAATAAGTTTCGCCTGTCCTGTTCCTTCTTTATCAATAATATCGACCATTTCAGGAGTAATAAGAGCGCGCTGCGTTACATTTAACGGGTATATAGTAGCATTTTGCGCATATTTCATAACGATATTCGCGGCAATTGGATCGCCGTAAAAATTAGCTTCTGATACAGGTGTAACATTACCCGGAAATAGAAAAGCAC
>NZ_JBFUIN010000747.1:0-1463 GCF_056401855.1 Bacillus sp. P4_D3 | reverse complement strand
TTCTAATTGTTTTCCGTCAGTATTATAAAATTGCCCTAAAATATCTCCTGCCCCGTTTTGACTACGTATATAAGTCATTTCACGTAGTGTTAATTTTTCTTCTTTCACAATTGTGGCGTCTTGAGATAAGCTTCCAATGCCAACTACTGCTGTATGAGCGAGTGAAGCGACGTGAAGCATATCTTTCACGCTTGGTTCGGATAGAATAATTTGCGTCATTTCGTTTGTAGATGTAAGAAAAGGGGTAGGAATAATATGGAGGTCACCTTGCATGTAGTTTAAATAGCTTTGATTTCTTGGAATATAGTGATTTACGCCTCCTGTAAGAGTAACGATTGAAAGATTCATAGAGCTATCAAAATGAATGTTTTCTAGCATTTTACTTATCGTCTCTCCCCAGCCAATCCCAAGTAAATCTCCTTGTTGCAATTGAGTTTCTAAATATTGTGCGGCAGCTTTTCCGAGTGAAAATGCATAATCCTCAGTTGGCGTTGGAATAACGAAAGCATCTTTTAGATGGAATTTTTTCATAAGGTCACGTTCAATGCTTAAACAGTGCAATCCAGTACCTTTTACGTGAAATGTGACGACACCTTCCGTCCGTGCTTTATCTAACAACCGAACGACTTTATTTCTTGAAATGTGAAGAAGTGAAGCAATTTCTTGCTGGGTTAATTGATCTTTATAATAGTACCAAGCTACTTTTGTTAACAAATTGTCTTCAAAGTTGAGCTGTGACATACTCTTCATCCCTTTCAACAATTGACCACTGCTTAAACATATGTGTTCTTTATTTTGTTTATTCCAGTTGAAGCGATAAAATAGTCCAGTGAAAAAAGTGTTCTAGATATGAAAAAATAAATATACAATGCTACAAAACAAGTAGAACAAAAAATCATTTTCTCAAAAAATGTTCTGCATAAAGGCAGGTGACAACATGTGGAGAACGTGCCCTTATTACAAGTTACAAAGGTGAGTAAATCATTTGCAGGTCAACTCGTATTAAAAGAAGTCAATTTACAATTAGAGCGTGGAGATGTATACGCTTTAGTCGGAGGAAATGGTGCCGGGAAATCAACATTAATGAAAATATTAACGGGTTTGTATTCATACGATGCTGGCAAGATGTATGTGAAAGGGGAAATACAACAGTTTTCAAACACAGCAGAAGCACATCAACATGGCATATATTTAATACCACAAGAGCCACTCATCTTTCCGCATATGACAATTGAAGAGAATATTTGTATCGGAATGAAAGCGAAAAAGAAAGAACTTCGAAATAAAATTAATAAGTTGCTAGAAGACTTAGGCTGGAACATTCAACTTCAGGATTTAGGATTATCGTTATCCATTGCCCAGCAACAATTAGTAGAAATATTGAGGGGATTAATAAGGGAAGCTGAGATTCTTATTTTAGATGAGCCAACATCGACATTAACAACTCACGAAATTAAGAGTCT
>NZ_JBFUIN010000746.1:0-1466 GCF_056401855.1 Bacillus sp. P4_D3 | reverse complement strand
CCAATCATCTCGATCGTTACCGGTGAAAAATACGTATTATATTGATAAGGATGATACTTTAAAAATTGACCTGTAGAGTATCTCCCAAAATCCTTTACTACAATATCCCAATTTTTTTCTGGATTTTTTTTAATAAAATTTATAATTGGCTGTACTGCTAATAATAATAATTCTTCAGATGTTTTCCCAACTTCATTCATTTCAACGGGATATCTTAAAATACTTGGATCTTTTTCGTATTGTTGCAATGTCGTTTTTCGGCCATTAACATATATAATATCTGTTTCATTCCGATTCATAAAAGGACTCACCTGGAGCCCGAATTTTCTTATATAAGCCATCGTCAATGTGTGCGAATATGGTATTCTCATCGCTCCAACATCTAGATATAATCCGGTATCTTCCATTCTAACCGTCTCTATCCGGCCCCCTACACGGTTGTTTGCTTCAAAAATCTTCACTTGATGTCCTGCAGCCTTTAATAAAGATGCCGAAACTAATCCCGCCATACCAGCCCCTACTACAATAATTTGTTTCGGGTGTGTCGTCTTCTTCAATCCTTTATCTATAACTTTTAACGTTTCATCCATCTCAGTGTTAAACATTATATCTTTCTGCACAATTCCACCCCTTACTTCATAAAGTGAAACTTTAATCAGTGGGGGTTTTGTTCATCCCCCACTGATTATTAGTTGAACCAATCGGGCGTTTACGGGCAGTTGATCTCCCACCTACCTTCTTTGCTCCAGCCGCATTTTGAGGTGGGAGTTTTATTGCCCGTTAATGCGGGATAAAATATGCATTAGTGGTTTAGTGCATTTTATTCATAAGTTCCTATAAACATAACACCATAGCAATTGGATTATTCACTAAAAATACATAAGGTATAGCTCTCGCATCTCCCCATGCTTCATATAATAAGGAAACGGTAAGGAAGGAGTTAGATAAATGAAACATACTTATGACTACCATGCTACAAAAAAGCATTTGGAATTAAAGAAACAACACCTATGCAAAAAACTTAGTAATATGAAATTATCTAATAAAGAACGTGAACAAATAAAACTCGAGATCGATAACTACGAATATATATTAAACTTAGTCGAAATGAATCATTATGAACGAGGATTCTCTCGTTAAAAGCCGATATAATATCACCCTCTTTTTTGTGTGAGCATTTCACTACGCATTTTTCGTAAGTAAATATATAATAGAATGTACATTAAGATTGAGAGGTATATTCTATGATCAAATTAAGTGTATTAGACCAATCACCTATTTCAGATGGTAGCACAGCAGTTGAAGCTTTTTCACATACAGTTACGCTTGCACAAGAAGTTGAAAAACTAGGATTCACACGTTTTTGGGTATCCGAGCACCATAATTCAGTTAGCTTAGCTGGTTCAAGTCCAGAAATACTCATTTCACATATTGCCGCGAAAACTAATACGATCAGTTTTCGCGGC
>NZ_JBFUIN010000745.1:0-1470 GCF_056401855.1 Bacillus sp. P4_D3 | reverse complement strand
GTGTTATTATGTGCCTTCTATACATAAAGACAAAAAATATATGGACGAATATTGCTGTGCATGCTCTAAATAATTTGATTGCAACGAGTATGCAATTTGTAGGTGGAGATGGAAGTGACGCAATCTCGATTACTGAATTACAAGCACAAAGTAATTTATGGATCGGCATTGGTCTTGCGATTATCGGTTTATTATGGTTAATTCCTTTTACTTGGAAACAATGGCGTACTGTAAAAGAAGTAGGTGTGCCACCGCTTCGCTTAATAAATGAAGAAAAAGTGATGAATTCATCACGTGAAAATGAAATGTATAGCCAAGTTATACTAACGAATAGATTGATGGCGGTGGAACTGCCAGATGAGGCTGTCAACCAGCTCAAGTTAGAAGAAAATGAATATGTAACAATAGCTGTAGAAGAAGATAAGATTATTATAAAAAAGGCGGATTATAGGCCATGAAAAAGTAGCTCTCCAGTATGAAAAGGAGAGCTACTTTTTAATTTGTAATAATCTCTACACGGAAGTTATTTCCGTTTTTCACGTATTTAATATCTGTAACGATCCGAACGGTTTTTAGAAGTTCAACTTTTTCACCAATTCGAGGTATGGTCGGAACATTGTCCCAAATACCAAGCAAGTCATCTAATTGTGCCGTTTTTTCATAAAACCAGATTTTCAATGTAAAGCCCCTTTCTCGAACTTTATGTATTTTAATACATGATATATCATTTTTATTCTTAATGTAAGGGGTTTTTACTCTTTTTGTGAATAAAGATGAATTAATCTTCTGGGAATATATGTTCAATGTCCGGAGTAAGAGCTACTTCTGATAATACGATATGAGAAACTGTCGTTGCATATGAAGAAACATCATTGATAAATTCTTCAAGTTCAACGAGTGAAGGAACAGAGATTTTTACAATGTAGCACAAGCTTCCTGTTACTCGGTAACAAAAACTTGCAGATGGATAAGACTGAATAAACTGTTGCATACGTGTTGTATCACCATTTTTTAAAGTGATTTCTAAAATACAATCTAAAACAAGTCCTGCTTTTTTATAATTGATATCGATTGTGTATTTTTGAATAATTCCTTCACTTTCAAGTTTACGAACACGCTCTGTAGTAGACGGAGCGGATAAGTTTACTCGTTTTGCCAATTCGCGCATCGAAAGGCGACTATCATTATATAATTCATTTAAAATTTTTCGATCAACACGGTCTAATTGCATTTGTAAATATACCTCCAGTAAAATGATGATTTTTGTAAAGGAAAATTATAAATTAAGATTCATATGAAATGTAAAGTGAGCTTTATTTATTTTACAATAAAAAAGAGGGAAATAGGAGGGAAAATGATGGAGAGAATTATATTATCAAATATAGGAGATACAAAGTTTCAAAAATTATTAGGGCATAATCCGGATATATTAAATTCGTGGAGTACGTTAGAGAATACACTGTATAGTAC
>NZ_JBFUIN010000744.1:0-1478 GCF_056401855.1 Bacillus sp. P4_D3 | reverse complement strand
TTTACATTTCAAGATTTGATAGTATTTTGCTAGATCGAACATACAAAGATGAGGAAAAACAAGCAACTTTTCTTTTAATAGCGAAATATGACGGTCTTACAAACGATTAGAGATAGTCTTATATCAACTGTAAGCAGACTGCATGAAGCCATAGTGAAAGAAGTGATTATTAAATATCAAAAACCCTCTTGCAAGTTGTCAAACGGCACCCGCTTACCTAATCACAATGATCACGTTTAGTTAGAAAGAAATATTGTTTTCTACTATTATGAGACTCTATATACATTCTAAAAAAGGAACTATTGCTACGTCAGCGAATAGTAACTTAAATAATAAAATGTCGAATTTATCAGAATTTTGTATTTTTTTGTTGTTTTATTTTAATTTAAATGTTAAACTAACAATTACAAAGAGAGAGTGAACAAAAAACCCTTTAGTGATAATTTTCTGAATAGTAAGTTTTCTGAGTCGATTAACCTTGCTTTATTGACATGTTTGTGTATCACACCCTCCACTCTTTCTTTGTTGTATCCTATAGAAAAAACCAACTTGTCCTTATCCAAGTTGGTTTTTTCTATAAAAATTTAATTCATTGTTTATGATAGTTGAAATATTGACACTCCCATAACTAAAGCTATAAACCCTATTCCTTACGGGATAACGAGTGGGCTTCTTGATTAAAAACCAACTTCCAAATCCCTCCAAGAAAACGAGCTTTTGTTCTAAACTTCCTTCACCTTCATTTTGAATCCATTCATCAGTGCTGCTAATCCAAATTCTTCCTTTATAATAATCGAATTCACCACATGTATGCATTATTACTTTATCTAGAAACCACTCTGGTCTATTATCTATACCGTACCCAAAAGCTTCAATAACAACCGGTTTCTTTCTATACCCAGCCACTACCATCATCCTTCGTATTCAAATGTCCATTTTGTTCAATAAAAAAAGCACCCATGTTGGATGCTTTTTTCGTTTTATTTCATACCTCCTTTCCCTCTTAGAAAACCATCCAAGCAGTTAGCTCTTGCTAGCTGCTCTTTTGTTTAAATCAAGTTTCTTTGCAATCTCAACAAGCTTCTTCTCACCTTTACTAGCTTTATATATATCAAATGCTTTGTCACGATCTGGGCTTCGTTGCCTAGCCATATTCACCACCTCGCGGTAATTCCTTCAAATATTTTTAATTCTTTTGTAAATCCATTTATTTAAATGTATAATTATATTAAAGTCAACTTTTAGAATTGAGGTGTCAATCATGCGAAGTTTGGGGTCATTAATGATTTCTACTATATGCTCAGTAATTCTTGTAATTTGGAACTCCTACTCCTTCTATGATAAATTCACAACTGGAAATACATATTATTGGATTAGCGGCATCATAGGTATAATATTCCTTCTATTCTTTATCGGAAACATGCGAGATATCATAAAGAAAAACTATAGAACTTCAACGGACTAGGAGCGAATACATA
>NZ_JBFUIN010000743.1:0-1483 GCF_056401855.1 Bacillus sp. P4_D3 | reverse complement strand
CTTAGCTACTGAAGAACTTAATAAAGCTACTACAGAGCGTGATACTGCTAAAGGTGAACTTGACTCTGCTAAAAACACTGCTGAATTAGATACTAAAGCTAAAGCTTACCTTGATGCCAAAAAAGCTCTTGATGCAGATCCTACAAATAACGGACTAAAAACTGCTCTTGATACTGCTAAAAATACTATGGAAGCTGATGCTACTGCAAAAGGATTAATTGATGCATATAACACTAAACAAACTGCTCTTGATGCTAAACAAACTGTTGTAGATACTAAACAAGCTGTTGTTACAACTAGAGACATTGAATATACTAAAGCTAAAGGTAATTCTGATAACGATGTTAATGCTGCTAAATTAGTAGGCGATTATGAAGCAGCTAAAGGCGCTCTTGATCCTACTGCAAAAGAATATATTTCAGCAAAAGCAGCTTACAATGCAAATCCAAATGATGTTAAACTTAAGTCTGATTTTGAAACTGCTCAAGCCAAGTTAAATGAAACGGCTAATAAAGGTTCAAAAGATTTAGTTGAAGCTTATGAGAATGCTAAAACAGCTGCTACAGAAGAGAAGTCATTAGTAGCAGTTGCTAAGATTGACGAAGCCCTTAAAACAATCGCTGACAACCGTGCAACTCTAGGTGCTACATTAAACCGCTTAGATTTTAACGTAAACAACCTTAAGAGCCAGTCTTCTGCTATGGCTTCAGCTGCTTCTCAAATCGAAGACGCTGACATGGCAAAAGAAATGTCTGAAATGACTAAGTTCAAAATCTTGAACGAAGCTGGTATCAGCATGCTTTCTCAAGCAAACCAAACTCCACAAATGGTTTCTAAATTATTACAATAAACCATTTGAGTTAGTTTCATGAATAAACCTCTCTGCTTGCAGAGAGGTTTATTTTTTCTATATAGATAGATTAAAGGCTTTCTTTTTAGCCTGGAGAGAAGCTCCAGCCATACTTAGAGGCGGTCAGAGCTTATTTTGGCCTTGTCTCCTGTATGAAAACAAAAAGATAAAGTGAGCATAAGCCCCTTTTTCTTTTCATAACCGTTATTAGCTTTAAGACCATATATTAATTTATAAGGAATGTCCATTATGCGTATTGGTACGAATGTTTTAAGTATGAATGGCTAGACAGTCGTTGTGTGGGATGAATGTTACGATGGAGCATTTAGTTGCATTTAATACAGTTTCACAAGCAAATCAAATTTCGCAAATGGTTTCGCAGTTACTACAATCTTAAATATATAACCTTTAAAACTGTTGAAATAACTCCATAAGAAAATAAAAAGTAGGATACATACGTGCTATGTATCCCACTTTTTATACCAACCTATCCTTTATAAATAATATCCTCCGCTAAAGAACTAAACATCTCACCAACGAGCGAGTCTTCGTCATATACACACGACCCTTTATTCTCTTCACGCTTCGCAAACGGTATTTGAGCAATTACTTCTGTTTGCAGTTGTTCTGCTA
>NZ_JBFUIN010000742.1:0-1483 GCF_056401855.1 Bacillus sp. P4_D3 | reverse complement strand
GTCCGATGGCAGCGGGGAAAACATCTAAAGGGGAAKTTGTCGATTTAAGTTCTGTTTTTGAAGGGGTAGGAGCCTATCAATCTGGGAAAATTTCAGAAGAAGAATTAAAGGATATTGAAGATCATGGCTGTCCATCTTGTGGTTCTTGTTCCGGTATGTTTACAGCGAACTCTATGAACTGTTTATGTGAAGTGTTAGGTTTAGCTCTTCCTGGTAACGGGAGTATTTTAGCGATTGATCCAAGACGTGAGGAGTTAATTAAACAAGCAGCAGAAAAATTAAAAATTTTAATTGAAAGAGATATTAAACCACGCGACATTGTAACAGAAGAAGCAATTGATGATGCGTTTGCACTTGATATGGCGATGGGTGGATCAACGAATACAGTATTACACACGTTAGCACTAGCACAAGAGGCAAGGTTAGATTACGATATGAACCGCATTGATGCAGTTTCAAGGCGTGTACCGCATTTATGTAAAGTAAGTCCAGCTTCTAATTGGCATATGGAAGATATCGATCGCGCAGGCGGGATTAGTGCAATTTTGAAAGAGATGAGCCGAAAAGAAGGGGTACTTCACCTTGATCGTATAACTGCTACTGGGCAAACATTAAGAGAAAACATTGCTCATGCAGAGATTCAAGATAAGGAAGTTATTCATTCTCTAGAAAATCCTCATAGTGAAGAAGGAGGATTACGTATATTAAAAGGAAACCTTGCGAAAGACGGAGCGGTTATTAAAAGCGGAGCAACAGAAGTAAAACGATTTGAAGGACCTTGCGTTATCTTTAATTCACAAGATGAGGCGCTTGCCGGCATTATGCTTGGGAAAGTTAAGAAAGGAGATGTAGTTGTTATTCGCTATGAAGGACCAAGAGGCGGACCTGGTATGCCGGAAATGTTAGCACCAACATCAGCAATTGCTGGTATGGGATTAGGAGCAGATGTTGCACTTTTAACTGATGGTCGCTTCTCTGGTGCTTCACGTGGTATTTCGGTAGGGCACATTTCACCAGAAGCAGCAGCTGGCGGAACGATTGCACTTCTTGAACAAGGAGATATTGTATGTATTGATGTTGAGGAACGCTTGTTAGAAGTGAGAGTTAGTGATGAGGAATTAGAGAAGCGTAAAAAAGGGTGGAAACGACCAGAACCAAAAGTGAAAACTGGGTGGCTTGGACGTTATGCACAAATGGTAACATCGGCGAATACAGGTGCAGTTCTGAAAATCCCGAATTTTGATTGAGCCAATATAAAAAGAGATAAGGATGATATAAAATGGTGCAAAATGTAAAGGAGAGAGTGAAAATTGAAGATATCTTAATGGCTCATAATCGCATGAAAGATATCGTTATTAAAACACCGTTACAACGAGATTCAGTTTTATCTGAGAAATATGAATGTGACGTATATGTTAAGCGAGAAGATTTACAAGTTATTCGTTCTTTCAAAATTCGTGGTGCGTATAATTTAATTCAAAGT
>NZ_JBFUIN010000741.1:0-1484 GCF_056401855.1 Bacillus sp. P4_D3 | reverse complement strand
GCTTTCCTTCTTTAACAAAACCTTCTAATAGTAAGCATACTTGCCCGTATGCTTTAGGCTTATCAGTTGTGAATTGCACTTGAGCTGTGCGAACAATTAATACGAGCTGGTAAAATATCAGATGAAAGATTCACAACTGATAAGCCTAAAGCATACGGGCAAGTATGCTTACTATTAGAAGGTTTTGTTAAAGAAGGAAAGCTTATTTTTGTCAAAAGTGATGAGAAAAGAGATAGGGTATATAAAGTGAAAGACGAAGATTCTAACGCATAAAATGTATAAAGTATAGTAATGAAATAAGGAAGTCCTCATATTTGTGTTGAAAGATTATTTTCACATAAGCGTGGGGATTTTTTTGGAGGGAGGATGTATGAAAAATTGGGAGTATAACGAATTATTTAATGCAATTCAGGAGGCGTATGAAGAGTTGTTAGATGAAGGGAGAGGATATAGGTATGCTATAGCAAAACTAGCGGATGAATTTGATAATTTAGGAAAGATTGAAGATGTTATAGTTGATACTGCCATAGGAGAAATAACAGTCGATCATCATATGGTTTTTGTTGGGAGTATTGAAGGTATAACAAAGAGGCTAAGTATGTTTAACCCTCAAGAGGCAGAAGGTGAATTGACAGTAGAGGAAATAAAAGATTTATCGAGAAGAATAAATAATGTAATAGAAGGATTAAAAAATGTAAAGGTTGATTATAGGTATTCCGCTGAATAGTTGGTGTTCTTGCAAATTTAAGTGACATAGCTAGACAAGATAATAGAAATATAGGAGGTGATGTTATGGAGGATAAACGTATAAATAAAACTATAAGAAATGCTATTAAGCTTGGTGATATTAATGAAGTAAAACGTGTAATAGGTGATAATCCAGAATTTTTACATTTAATGACACCATTTGGTACGTGGTTACATGTTGCAGCAAAGAAAGGACATTTTGGAATAGTAGAATATTTGATTCATAAAGGAATCGGCATTAATACAAAAGGTGGTACATTTGATGCTTCTGCATTAAATTTGGCCGCAGGAGCGGGACATTTGGAGATAGTAAAATATTTAGTAGAGTCTGGTGCCGAATTGGATGTAAGTTTAGCAAAAAGAAATCCACTATTTGGAGCAATTTATGACGGACATAAAGAAGTAGTTGAGTTTCTAGTTGAAAAAGGAATAGATATTTCAATTAGATACACTGGAGAAAACTTCACGAATATGAATGCTTATGAATATGCTGAAGAATTCGGACAAACAGAAATTGCTGCATACATAAAACGTAAGATGGATAAGAGATAACAAAGATTGTAAAAGGGATAAGACTAAAAATAAAGAGATTAATAGGCTGTATAGCTAATCAAAAATAGAGAATTAAAAAAGATTTAGGAGATGAATTTATGGGAGTAAAAAAGTGGCTTTTTTCAGGAGGTTCTTTAGCTGAAGATAAAATAGTTGAAGTAGAAAGTTTATTCGGATTTTCCCTT
>NZ_JBFUIN010000740.1:0-1485 GCF_056401855.1 Bacillus sp. P4_D3 | reverse complement strand
TTATTATTCCATCCTTTTTGTTTCGGTATATTTAGCCATTTTCTCACTATATGTTCTAAGACAAATAAGAATATGATCCATAAAACTAATACAAGCACTTTCACATGCAATAGAGAGATCGCCTCCTTTACCTTATCGTCTGGATTTTCTCCGGCTGATCACTTGGATACGTAGCATTCCTTTTATTTTCAACGTCCCAACTAATAATTGTCGCACTATCACGTCCCAACTGATGATGCACGTGTTCTAAAACATTGTGAATATTTGCTTTAAGTGTTTTATTATTTCTATTCATAGCATTATACAAATTTACAGGTGTTTCATATCGTCGTTCCCCACATTCCAATACCCCATCTGTCACCATTACAATTCGATTCTTTCCAGTACGTAGTTCACGAATTCCTGACGAATAGCAAGGAACCGGTAAATCAAATGTGTTTACATTTCCAATCCATTCGTAAAAGTGGCGTTGATTCAATGTATATTGTCCTAATTTATGTAATTCATCATGAAATACATAAATTAGGCAATCTCCAATAGATAGCCACCATATGTAATTTTCTTTTCTTACACATATTAAGCAAGCTGTTTCACCTTTTACCCTTTCGCATTTTTCTTTAAATGACTGCGATTGAAAAATTGCAAGTATATTATTTTCAACAGATCGAAATACTGTTTCAATCGGTTCATTCATAATCGCTTTTACATTTTCATATTCTGCTTGAATCGTACTTACAACTAAATCAACACTTTCTGCACTATTATGTCCGTCTAATATAACGGTGAATTCCCAATCACCATTCGACCAAACTAATGCACCGTCTTCATTCTTTTTTGCTCCGGCACTTATATTCCCGCCGTATTTACCAAGTACGATATCACCATATTGCTTTACTGAAATTTCGTCTAAACACATATCCCTACTTCCAACCCATGAATATTGTGTATTATTTGTTGTATGCATACTCATTTACCATATACTTTCGTATTCTTTCGCATAGTTTTTTAATTTTCTCTGAATCTCCATGTGGTGCACCAGTCCAATTTGCTACTTCAGTCGGTGACCAAAACTCTTTTGGTGTATTTGGATAACGCGGTATAATGTGCATATGCATATGTGGTACACCATTTCCTGAAACGAAAGTATAAATATGTTCTGCACCTTCGCATTCTTTTAGCGCTTTACTTACTCTACTTGTTATCAGCCCGAATGCTTTTGCCTCATTTTCAGTTAATTCAGCGAGACCAGGTACATGTCTTTTTATATCAATCATTACATAACCAAGATATGTTTCTTCTTTATCCCAATGGACATGCCCAACGTATATGAGAGCATCTTCATAAATAGCACCACCTGGAACTATAATGTTTCCTTTATGTTTTTCGCAAATAAAGCAGTTTTGTTCTGCTTGCTTGTTCATTGGCATATCCATCACCATCCTTTTCATATATAATATCATAAAAAAAGGAAAAACAGGTTTTATA
>NZ_JBFUIN010000739.1:0-1487 GCF_056401855.1 Bacillus sp. P4_D3 | reverse complement strand
GGTTCAACGTAGCATTGCCAATCATTAATATGGTACCTCTCACGTTTTTATTACTCGTTTTCATTCTATTTGGGATGGGGATTTTTGCAAATGGATTATATTGTCAATTTGCAGAAAGGCGTATATATCGAATAAAAGCACGGGGAATTAAAGATGAATCGGTTGAAAATTATCTCATCCGTGATAGTGGTGGAAMGAGTAAAATGGGAGCAACAATCGTTACTATTTTAGCAGTTGCTAGTATTTTCTTCAGTCATTTCTTTTTTCCGACTGATCGAGATATTATACAAAAAGTACGTACAAGTTCGCTTTATGAATATCCGTTCTTTTCGATTGGTGAATCGTTTGAAAGCTATTTTCAAAATTCAGGGTGGATATATTATCGAGGTTCGGAAGGTATGGAATTAGTAGAATTTCAAGGATACAGCCCAGGGATGCCAAGACAAAAAGTTACAATTCAATTTATTGTTGATTATAAATTGAGTGAAGTTGAGCCATACTCCCTTACGATTAATGGTGAATCTAAAAATGAAGAAGAGTTTTTGAAGATGATGGAAGAAATATTCAAGGTTCAAAATCCATTTGAAATAGAGGATGGATTGCAAGTAAAAGTGATAGAAAAAGAAGCGGATGGAAAGCACGTTCTAGCTGCTTCTTTTTTGTTTTTAAAAAATAATATTTGAAATACTCTGAATCTTTTGTATAATAATATATATTATACTGGCTTTCATTTATACATATAGATTGGGGGAAGGAAGAATGAAGAGAAAGGTAACAACGATTGCTGTAGTTGCATTATCGACTAGTGTATTAGTTGCAGGTTGCGGAAATGGGGAGAAGGCATCTACAACAAAGAAAGAAGCAGGTAAGGGAGTAGCAGATAAGCAAGTATTAAATTTGCTAGAAACAGCTGAAATTCCTTCAATGGATACATCTAAATCAACAGATTCTGTATCTTTCCGTGTATTTGTAAATGCAATGGAAGGATTATATCGTCTAGATAAAGATAATAAACCAACTCCAGGTATGGCCAAAGACGTGAAGATTAGTGAAGATAAAAAGACATATACATTTGAATTACGTGATGCAAAATGGTCAAATGGTGATCCAGTTCGAGCACAAGATTTTGTATATGCATGGCAACGTACATTAGATAAAGCAATAGCAGCAGAATATGCATTTATTTTATTTGATGTGAAAAATGCACAGAAAGTAAATAAAGGAGAAGTACCGTCGGATCAATTAGGTGTTAAAGCGAAGGATGATAAAACGTTGGTAGTAGAATTAGAGCAACCAGCACCTTATTTCCTTGAGCTTACTTCGTTCCCTACATTCTTCCCATTAAATGAAAAGTATGTAAAAGGACAAGGGGATAAATACGGATTAGAAGCAGATAAATTATTGTACAATGGACCATTTACAATGAGTGAATGGAAACATGAACAAAGTTACCAGTTAAAGAAAAACCCAAATTATTGGGATAAAGA
>NZ_JBFUIN010000738.1:0-1487 GCF_056401855.1 Bacillus sp. P4_D3 | reverse complement strand
CTTAAAGGGGATGGTGTAAATATGTTGAAAAGGATTATGGTAGTCTGTTTATTGTTTATTTTACTTTTTCCTAATATATATGAGGGGAAGAAGGCGGAAGCAGCAACGATAAACAATGGAACATTAATGCAGTATTTTGAGTGGTACGCTCCGAATGATGGGAATCATTGGAATCGTTTGCGTTCTGATGCTGAAAATTTAGCCCATAAAGGAATTACATCTGTATGGATACCACCTGCATATAAAGGGACTTCACAAAATGATGTAGGATATGGAGCGTATGATTTATATGATTTGGGGGAATTCAATCAAAAAGGAACGGTGCGGACGAAATATGGGACAAAAGCACAGTTGAAATCTGCAATTGAAGCTTTACATAAGCAAAGCATAGATGTGTATGGTGATGTAGTTATGAACCATAAAGGTGGGGCTGATTATACTGAAACCGTAACAGCTGTAGAGGTAGACCGAAACGATCGAAATATTGAAGTGTCAGGTGATTATGAAATTAATGCATGGACGGGGTTTAACTTTCCAGGACGCGGAGATTCTTATTCTAATTTCAAATGGAAATGGTATCATTTTGACGGAACGGATTGGGATGAAGGAAGGAAATTAAATCGAATTTATAAATTTAGGGGTATAGGTAAAGCATGGGACTGGGAAGTGTCTAGCGAGAATGGGAATTATGATTATTTGATGTATGCAGATCTTGATTTTGATCATCCAGATGTTGCGAAGGAGATGAAAAATTGGGGAACGTGGTATGCGAATGAATTAAATTTAGATGGCTTTCGTTTAGATGCTGTTAAACATATTGATCATGAATATTTACGCGATTGGGTAAATCATGTCAGACAGCAAACGGGGAAAGAAATGTTTACAGTGGCTGAATATTGGCAAAATGACATCCAGACTTTAAACAATTATTTGGCGAAAGTCAATTATAATCAATCTGTATTTGATGCACCGCTTCATTACAATTTTCATTATGCTTCAACAGGAAATGGGAATTATGATATGAGAAATATTTTAAATGGAACAGTAATGCAAAATCACCCTGCACTCGCAGTTACTCTCGTTGAGAATCATGATTCTCAGCCTGGGCAGTCATTGGAATCTGTAGTAAGTCCGTGGTTTAAGCCGCTGGCATATGCATTTATTTTAACTCGTGCAGAGGGCTATCCTTCAGTTTTCTATGGTGATTACTATGGGACAAGCGGAAATAGTAGTTATGAAATTCCAGCGTTAAAAGATAAAATTGATCCAATTTTGACGGCACGAAAAAACTTTGCATATGGTACGCAGCGTGATTATTTAGACCATCCAGATGTGATTGGCTGGACAAGAGAAGGCGATGGTGTACATGCTAATTCTGGTTTAGCGACATTAATCTCTGATGGACCAGGAGGATCAAAGTGGATGGATGTTGGAAAGAATAACGCTGGGGAAGTATGGTACGATATTACGGGTAATCAAACAAATAC
>NZ_JBFUIN010000737.1:0-1495 GCF_056401855.1 Bacillus sp. P4_D3 | reverse complement strand
GCGATAATACTAATCATCACAGGAATAATAACCGCTTCATCACGTTCTGTTATTTGTTTTGTATCATATAAGGAAGCTGTTTCCCCGCCAATCCACAATTGATTTTCTGCATTACTAATCCCTGTGTCTTTTAATACTTTTTTTACACTATTTTTCAATTCAGGGATTTGATCTAATGCTTCAATTGAGTATGGGTTTTCCACTAAAGAAACTTCATACATTTGCAATTGATTATTTTCTTTTCCCTTCATTGGTTCTTTCACTTTATTAACAAAGGATAATTTCTCTATTTCTTGTTTAATAGGTAAATCTTTTCCTTTTGAATCAACTACAATCTTTACTGGTGCTAATTCTCCAGCTGAAAAATGATCCGTGATTAATGTAAATCCTTCACGTGATGGCATATCTTTCGGGAATGATTCTAATAAATCGTACGTGTATTGAATACGTGGTACAAATGAAGCCAATCCTCCTAATAAAAATACAGTTAGCATAATAATTGTCCACGGTTTACGTACAACAATATCACCAATCTTTTTACTAAAGGCCCCCTTTGTAGTTTTTACTTTTAAAACTTTCTTTTTCGCAAACTCTTCATTCATTGCAGTTGTTCTCGGTATGAATGGGAAGAATGCAACTCTACCAAAAATTAATAATAATGCCGGAAGAATTGTTAATGCAGCGATTCCCATTATGAAAACAGCAACACTAAATGGTACTGCAAATCGATGAAAGGCTCCATAATGTGCAAGCAATAATGTTCCTAATCCTAATACTACAGTTAGTGCACTCATTATAATTGCACCACCTGAAGCTTTTATCGCAAGTTGCAGTGCCTTATATTTACTTTCTTCTTCTAACAGATACTCCCTATATCTTGAAATTAAAAATAAACAGTAATCCGTTCCTGCTCCAAACAGTAAAACAGTCATAATCGATATAGCCTGTGCATCTACTTTAATCCATCCATAATCGGCCAAAAAACCAAGTGTAGGACTAATAATTCCGTACGCAAAGCCAACAACAACTATAGGTAAAATTGCTAAAATCGGTGAACGGTACAGTAAAATTAATAAAACTAATACGAGTAATACGGTTGCAACTAATAACTTCACATCTGCTTGGCTAAATAAGCTGACTGCATCCGTTTGAATGCCTACAGGTCCAGATAATCGAACGTGTAAACCAGAGTCACTTATTTTTTGTTTAAATGGATCTTCATCCACCTTACTATTCACTATTTTTCTTAAATCTTCAAGGTTTCCTTTTAAAATATCCGTACCAGCTGATTTATTAAAGAATACCGGTGTAACAAATGATGTACCATCTTTTGATGCGCTTTTTGATAATACTTGCTCTGGAATTGTATCAAATGGCGGTAACGTTGATTGTTCTTTTAAAGGACTGGCCTTTAATTCTTTATAAACGTCTTGTATGAGTTTATAATCCTTTGACTGTAATCCACCATCTCGATGCCATACAACTAACAACGGAT
>NZ_JBFUIN010000736.1:0-1496 GCF_056401855.1 Bacillus sp. P4_D3 | reverse complement strand
GATACGAATGGAATGCTCACCTTTTTAGGTTCTTACCGAACTTACGGAAGAGGTACTGGTATAAAGGAAGTTTCTACAGAAACGGCAAACGATGGTATAGATCCTCTAGCATCACAAGGTTCTCTGACATTGTCCCGTGATGGTCGTTTCCTATTTGCAGTTAACGCAGGCAGTCATAGTATCAGTAGTTTTATCATAGCAGATAACGGGGTGCCGATTTTCGTGGATGTAAAGCCATCAGGAGGTGCTCAGCCCAATAGCATTGGTGTGTATGATAATCTTCTCTACGTGTCCAATGTAGGTAATGCTGCAAACAATTTTGCATCAAATATTACTGGATTTCACATAGATGATAAGGGAAACCTTACACATATTCCAGGATCCACTCATGCTCTCAGTACCTTTAATGCTCAGCCTGCACAAGTTCTCTTCACCCCGGATGGTAGTAAAATCGTTGTCTCCGAGCTTACATCAAACCATCTCAGTGTCTTCCATGTAAATACAGATGGTACGGTTACAGGACCAATTGTTAATGATTCTTACGGTAAAGGCCCATTGGGTGCTTACTTTCTATCGTCCGGAATTCTCTTAGTTACAGAAGCAGTTTCAAATGCGTTGTCATCTTATTCATTGAGAAATGACGGTACTCTTCATGTAATCAGCGGCTCTGTACAAAACGGATATAAAACTGCTTGTTGGGTTATAACAACGAAGGATGAACGTTTTGCCTATACTACGAACACTTTAAGTGGCACCATATCCACCTATCAGATCGCCCCCAATGGAGTACTGTCAGTAGTAAGGCATATTACTAGTACACCGCCGGGAACAGCACCAGGTCTTCCGATGGATGTTGGAGTGAGTAAAGATGGACGAAATTTTTACACCCTTAACGGAAATCAGGGGACAGTGTCAGCATTTAATATTCAAAGTGATGGTAGTCTAGTAAGGTTGCAGGTTGTTGCTTCATCCAATTTTCCTTACTTTGGGTCGCAAGGCTTAGCTGTTCTTTAACTCTATTGGGTCCACTATAATCGTGTGAAATTGAAAAATATATGACGGTGTATGAATAGTAGACATGTAGATGAATTAGGAACCTTTGATTAAACAGCAATTGTCCACCTTACTTACGTAAAACGGAAAAACCCCCCTATAGAAAATTGATAGGGGGTAGGGAAAATGTTTAAGAGAAAGACTGATTTTGCGCAGGTTTTATAAATTGCTCTGGGTTTTCAACAAGCCCGCATACAGCACATTGGACGCGGTAAGTAGGTCCTTGATAAGCCATATGAAAAGCGTTCATCGTTTCATTTGTGTATTCTTCTTCTACTTGACCAGTTTGTGGATTTAATTTTACTGGTTTTACTTGTTGCTCAAGAATATTAAAGCGAGTTCGGTTCGTTTTACAGCTTGGACATAGCATTGGTTCCATATGTATACACCTCCATTTGTAGCATTTCTTAAGCGGTATGATTTTATGCACATAGTTTTATGAT
>NZ_JBFUIN010000735.1:0-1503 GCF_056401855.1 Bacillus sp. P4_D3 | reverse complement strand
TCTTCTCTTTTATCTTCTATTACTAAAAAATTTTTTAACACTAAATTTTTCCTCTTCACAAAAAATCAGACCTTATTTCGGTAAATTAATAAATTTTAAAGAAACAAAAAAAGACGTCTTACTAACGTCTCTTTCTAATTTATTATACTATCTCTGAATTTCTATTTCCTCTATCAAAACTAAATCACTTCCCACCAAACATCTTCTCCAAAGACTTCGCATTAGCAAATAACAATTCTTGTAGGTTGTCATCAGCAACGATTTTGTATTCGCCATCTTTGTCTTTCTTTAAGTTCAATGTAACTTCGCGAGTTGCCATTGCTGCCTCTTTATCCGCTAAGTTTTTGATGATAGTTGATGTCATTGTTTTTTCTATTGTTTTTTCGGATTGCTCTTTGTCTTCGCTAAAGGCACTAGCGAAGGCCATTGGCATAACTTCTCCCATTGCTTTTGTTACGGCAATAGATAGATCAACAGATGTAACTTTCACTTTCACTTCTGCTTTGTCATCCTTTTTTGATACTTCTTCTAGCTTTTCAAATTTAAAGCTTTTCGTAATTGCGCTCAGCATTGCTTTTCCGTCAGCATCGTCTGTTTTTTCATTTAGTTTACTAAACTCTTTATCACTTTCAACAAATGTGCGAGCCTTTTCTAGGTCACCTTTTTGTATCGCTGTTAAAAATTCTTCAGCAGTATCTTTCGGGTTTGCACATCCTGCTAGAACACCAACTGTTAATCCTATTACCATCATTAGCAGCAATAATTTCTTTACCTTTTTCACGTTCATTCTCCTCTTATCTTTTCTAGTAAGTCATCACTATACAATAGTATGAAACTTACATTACAAACATTTTTTAGTATATCATTTATATGATTTGTTTTCTATTCTTTCCCAAAAGACAAAGAGCCTTGTAGTATTTCTACAAGGCCTTCTTTATAAAATAAAAACCAGCAACTTTAAGATTGCTGGTTTATCTCTTATTCATATTTGAAAAAACAATAATAATTACTCCAAGTACATAATGTCCTGCTACCATCCATATGCTCCGATCAAAAACCATAAGCGATAACCAAAGTGATATATTAGTAGCCGCAAATAATAGGTATGAAATGATATCTCTTTTTTGTAATGCCTCTCTATTCATCAAAATGTAAATGGCACCGATAGGAGGCAGAATAAAGCAAAGGAAAAAGACAAATATTTTTCTTAACGACCACGGATATGAAGTTACTGTCTGCATATGAGTCTCCTTTTCATTATAGTACTTGTTTTAACATCGCCCTTGCTACTCTATATTCTTCACTATTAGGTTCTTTTACGAGTATGGGGCGCCTTTCATCCTCTTCTTGTAAAATCATTTCAAATACTTCTGTTTTTTCTTGTAATCTGTTGGATTCATTATCTTTAGTAGGCTGTTTGCTTGTTTCAATTTTCTTTGTTACTTCACCAAGTTTTCGCCCGACTTCTTCTGCTTTGGCAGGTTCATTCGTAATGTAGTATTC
>NZ_JBFUIN010000734.1:0-1507 GCF_056401855.1 Bacillus sp. P4_D3 | reverse complement strand
GGCGTTTACGGGCAGTTAATCTTCCACCTAGCTTCTTTGCACCAGCTGAATTTTAAGGTGGAGTTTTACTGCCCGTTAATGCGGGATAAAAAGGAAAAAGCTGCTGAAGTCAGTAGTTTTTTCCTTTTTCATTTTCTCTATTTCTTTAATGTAAATCCAAATTTATCCCAAGCTTGTAAATAATCTAATAAGAAAATTTCTTCCTCTACAACTCGGCCAACTACATTTGTTTTTCCTGTATTCACCATATCTTTTAAGGCAAGTTGTAATTCACCTTTATATTGACCGTATTGTTCATTATCAATTAAGATATCGCCTCGTTTAATTTCACGCGTATTATGAGGTTTGAACTCTTCTTTTTTATATTTCACACGACTTTGTGTAGAACGAATCATATATTCAGATACATCCCCGCGATAAAAATGAGGTTCGTCTAACACAATAATTCTTTCTAACTCTGTTGTTGTTTCATAAATTTCTATATCAAAAGTTTGCTTGTCTTTATTTAACTCACCAAGCGCCTCTAGTTCTTCCTCTGACGCATAAGCATTCGCAATAATAACATCATCAATTAATTCTGTCGCAAACAAATGCTTCGCTTGTGTTGTCATTGGCAATTCACGATGCTGCTCTAACGTACATAACCCTTCTGTTACTGGCCAAGGTCCATATGTTGCATCGAATGATGAAATAAAAGCAGCGGTTCTCATACCGTAATCTTTAAATTGTTTCGAGCATTTAATGAAATGATCGTATGATAATCCTGAATAACGGTGTGGATAGAAATTATGACAGCCAATTAAATTTTCACGATTTGGTCTATGACTCATAATGTTATCTACATACTTCGTACCGTTGCTCATATTAATCTCAATTTTCAAACCGTACGGATTGTACGTCATAATCGATTCTTCTAATCCTGAGAAACCAACATCTAAACGAATACCGTAAGCACCTAGTTCATGGAAGAATGATAAATCATTATAAGAAATACCTAGTTGTTCAAAAACAGACGGACTAATATCAACCAATACTTGGAACCCTAATGCATTCGCATGAGAAATTGTTTCTTTAAACTCTTCTATAATTGTCTCTTTTTCGCCATCTACAGATAATAAACATGTGAATACACGTGTAAATCCGTATTTACTTGCTAATGTTACATACTCCTTATCTTCCTCTACTGTCGAATGTTCTGGATAAATAGAAATACCTAATCGTCTCATATGTACACGCCTCTTTCTTCATCATATTGTAAACCTTTTCAAATATATGTAGTGAAAAAGTATGTATCCCCTTCTCATCCACTACCATTTGAATCCGCTTTCTTTAAAGAAAAAATAATTTCTATCATTCATAACAACTACTAGTCTATACATCTATACTTTACATCTTTTTTTCAAAGTTGTGTAGTCTTTCCACAAATTTGTCAGTTTTTTTGCCTCGAAAATTGTTATACGTTTTCAAGGCACCTTCCTTGACTGTTACGTTGACCACTACATATACT
>NZ_JBFUIN010000733.1:0-1508 GCF_056401855.1 Bacillus sp. P4_D3 | reverse complement strand
CTTTTGTTTTATTTTTGCACCAGAACCCTTTTTTTCTTTGTTATATAGAAATTATACATTAAACCAGTGAACATTCTAAAAAGACAAGCATATGATGAATTCGTGGGACGAGTTATCATATGAGGTGAAACTTGGAGCGCCATACTTATTGGTTGAAGGGTACCTAATGACGGGTACTCTTTTTATTTTGCACTTTTTAATAAGGACAAGCATATATTGGAGTGTGGGATAGCCCCACTTCATATATTTGAGCACCTGCAATCGTAAGGTGCTCTTTATTTTGTACAAAATGGACATTTGGATAATATGTAGGAATACCTTCTTACTTGTCGAAAAATTATATAGACGAGAGGAGGAAAATAAAATAAAATGAAATTTGACTTTACTGAATTAGAGAGAGCATTACCAAAGGATGATTATGACCACTTTATAAGAGAGTTTAGTTCTGAACTGCAACAAAGTGTAATTAATATTCTTAAAAACGAAAATAGCATTTTAAGCCCTTTAGCAGTTGGTACACAGCAAATGCCATTTAAAAGTAATATTTTCAAGACTAGGTTTAAAAGTATGGTTTTTGAAAAAATTGATAACGATACTATAAAGGTGTCGTTATAGAAAAAGAAAACTTGAATCATTAGTTCGTTATGTTAGGCGCTGCCGTAATCTGGGTAGCGTCTTGTTTGTTGTTAAGGAAAGATAAGGGGTGAAATAGATTTGAAACTTAAAGATTAGATAATAATATTGTTACTTTAAAATGCAGAAAATAGACTAGTAAACAAGCTGTTTTTGTTTTTTAGCATAGAATATGAGGAATCCTAGAGTTGAGAGGAGGTAATTATATTTATGGGATGTAATTGTAATTTCAGACATTGCAGAGATTGTAATAGATTTTGGGATGATTTAATGTTTTGCAGACGCAGACATAGAGATTGTGATGACCGTCGTTGTAGACGTGACCGTGACTGCGATTGTGATGAATGCCGTCGCAGACGTAATCATGATCGTGACTGTGACTGTGATCGCGATAATCGTCGAGATTGGTAAATTCCTTTGAATGAGTGTGCTTCTTCACAGCACTCTTTTTTTGTTTATGGGTTTTCTAAATTAATACGTATTAAATACGAAGAATGTAGTTGCAATTCGATTTAAGGTCTAACAAAACAAACGAACACAACGAACRAAAATAGAGATAGTTAAATGTCCTGTTTAGGTCTACCCTATACGGACGTAAAAGAGTCAACGGATTTATCATACTTCTCAACGTCCTGTTTACATATACGGAAAATAAATGGTGTTATGTACTTAGAATTAATTTCCGAACACGTTAACGGACGAAGGGGAAGATATTATGATAAGTGGTTATGCTCGTGTTTCTACACAAGAACAAAATTTAGCTAGGCAGTTGAAACAGCTAAATGATTATGGATGTGATCATGTGTATGAAGAGAAAACAAGCGGAGCAACAACAAACAGAGAAGAACTACAATTGATGCTCGATAGTTTAAAAG
>NZ_JBFUIN010000732.1:0-1510 GCF_056401855.1 Bacillus sp. P4_D3 | reverse complement strand
CAGTATAGGTATTCCGCGATATATCGAGTTACTCGGGGGGATTTTTCTAATTACAGCCTTTACATTTTACTTTTCAGTACCTATTTTTTATATCGCTTTACCTTTAGTATACTTTCCTGTCTCCGTATATATACTACAGAGCGAATGTTGGCTTATTATGCACTTTCTTGTTTCGTTTTAGGGCTTGCTTTATTTGTTCCTTTAGCAATGTATCATTTGTATGAGGAGAACTACATTTTCGCGAAACAGGTTCAGGAACAACGTATTGAAGAAAAAGTAAAACATGAGGTTGAAAAAACTAATGGTCCAATAAAGATTACATATGTGACAAAGGCAAGTAGGGTGCAAGCGAATGAAGGTACAGGAAGTCCGGAATATTCCAAAATAAATATTCATTTTGAGTTAGTTAGCTGTGATGCACAAAATGAAGGAAAGAGCGGATTTTCATGCAAATCCTCTGTCGAAGCGTACTACAAAGATAAAAAGTGGCTGGTAGATTATAATTCAGAAGAAAATACAGGTGTTCTAAATCTATCTACAGATAACCAACATGCTGTAGAGTTAGAAAAGCAGTTGGCTCTTACACCAGAGGAAGAAATGAATATCCGTAATATTTCTGAATCGAAAGCGATTCAGTATATGAAAAATGAGTATAACTTTGATTTAACAATTGTTGAACAAGTCTTTGACAAGCATACGAGTTCCTATAAAAAAGAAAATAGATCATCAAATGCAATTCATGCCCTAACGATTGAAGGATATGTAAACACAGATGCTCAAAAGAATGTCACAGTTAGGGTAGAATATGATCCGATTACAAAAAAATATTGGACTCATATCATTGAAATGAGTGATGAAGCTAAAAAGTAGATAGAAAACTTTTTTACAGAGTTTGAAAATGTAATTAGGGACATGGCCAGCAATATTACTCCAATTCTTTGGGCGAGCTGGCATATTGCAATTCATGGCTCTGGTCATTGTGGTGTTGATATAGCAGCTATTATAACAAACCTTGGTATCGTAGGTCTATTCCTTGGATACATATTGGCGCGTTATTGGAATGTATGGCTTATCATTATTATCCATGGATTAATGCAATATCTCGTTCAGTCCTTATTCCATTGAATGAGTTATCGGTAATATTTTGCAATTTCTATTTGGATATATTTTATGATATCACATCTCATGTTTTACAAAGAATTGCTGCCTATCAAGGATAAGAACTGAAAAAGAGTGTGTTTTAATCGAAGAATTTTCGAAAAACACACTCTTACTCTGGAACTATTATTTGAATTACTTTATAGCTTTTTACTTATACTTACTATAGAGAATCCCTAACTTTTAATCTATTACCTTCTGTTATTGTTTATCTAACGGGATCGAATTTCAATTCCACAAATGAACAATAGTCAACTGCTAAAGTTGAGTCTGTCAGTTACTCGGCATTGATATTATCTCGCTATTTTATCATTTGCTTTTGAAATTATTTGATTTGAGTCAATGTTTTATG
>NZ_JBFUIN010000731.1:0-1511 GCF_056401855.1 Bacillus sp. P4_D3 | reverse complement strand
GGTTTGTTGCAAGTGATAATGGAGAAATACTGGGTGCTGGTGGAGGTGGTTTCACTGGTAAAGCAACAGCAGAGTTATTTGTAATATATTTAAATCCAAATAGAAAAAGAGAAGGTATCGGTACAGAATTACTTTCTATAATTACAAATGATCAAATTGAACGTGGTGCAAAAGAACAATGGGTTTCAGTTGCAAAAGATAATGCTATGGGGATTCCATTTTATGAAGCAGTTGGATTTAAATACCAAGATGAAAGACCAGCTTATGGACTACCTGTAGGTGAAGGTTTCACATCTATTCGATACAAACGTGAGTTAGCAATTAGCTTAGTTGAAAGATAAGTAAAAAAGACCTCGTCCGAATTATATTTAGGTTATAGTTGTTGAAGTCAATAAAAGTAAAGGCAAGGACCTATTTGATATGTATAATATGTTTTTGCCTTTATATTATAGTTAGTTTTGAAAAAAGTTTGATAAAAAGGTCTATTTTGTAGGGTAATTACCTATTCATAAAATAACACTAATTTTTTGTACACTGTTGCTATAAATTCTCGCGAGAGTTGGAAAATAGCCGGGTTTCCAACCTGATGTGGTGATGAGGTGCGAAGCTATTATGAGTGCAGTGACATAACTAGGAGGTTTCCACTATGACAGCTTTATTTAAAGCTATGGAGTTCCAGCTGAAAACTGAACGACTTGATCTGAGTATGTGGGAGGAATCCGATTCAGTCTGGATGAGAAAATTAATTGGCGAACGTGGTGTGGATATGCCAACCCTTGACGCTGTTCGTAGCAAGCTTATCGAGATGCGTAAGAAAGCAAGTGAAAATGGTATTTCCCTTCTCACTATTCGCCGACGAGACGAAGGTGATTTCATCGGATACTGTGGCTTGATTATCGGTCGTTCCACACTGGAAGAGCCGGAGATCGCATATGAGTTGTTCCGCAGTGCTCATCGTAAAGGCTATGCGACTGAGGCAGCATCCGTTGTGCTGGACGCTGCGATTGCTACCGGGCGCCGCAGACTTTGGTCGACTGTAGGCGCTTGGAATATTGCGTCTTTCCGGGTGTTAGAAAAGATAGGATTTGAGAGGCATCACAGTACGTGGGATGAGCGTGGTGAGATTGTTTGGAACGTACGCGACCTTTAGAAATCCCGGACCTAACTCGAAACTATTGAAAAGGAGAACAACCCATTAGTTTTGGGGGAAATCCAGATAAAGATAAAGATAAAGATAAAATGACTGATTTATAACCCAAATGGTGACAAACTATAACTGAAGCATGTCCTCCTTCCGAATTCAGTAAAGGGTAAGCCATTCTATTAACAATGGGTATTTCTTGAGCTCTCATTAAAATACTCTCCCGTCCTTTGTTTATCTTTAGGCTACCTCTAATCAAATTAGGATTGTTTATTTAATGTCCTCGAAAGTGGAGTGCCGCCTTCGCACCGAGGCTTTGTCCTCTTCCCAAAACCAAACGAACGTTTCAAGGTATATATCTATATTATAC
>NZ_JBFUIN010000730.1:0-1511 GCF_056401855.1 Bacillus sp. P4_D3 | reverse complement strand
TAGATAAGGAGGAAGCAAAAAATATTATAAATCTATAGATTGAGAGGAATATAGAGAAAGCTTTTGTTAAAAACTTAGATGGCTGCAGCAATCTGTGTAATAAACGATTTGATTTTAAAAAGACTTTTAAACATCTATACTAAAATGATACACTATAATCTACGTTATTTTAGAAATGAATAGAGGGATTTGCGTGATAGATAAAATCAAAAATGCTGTAGAGGATATGTACGAAGATGAAGCAAAACATTTACTGCAAAGCATTCTTATACAATTAGATTTATTAGAAGAAAACTATAGTGAAGATACGATTAAACACTTGATGAGTATACCTAAGCAACTGACGAATAATACATCTTATAAAAGAAATGTAAAAGAAAGTACACACATTCATATCGCTTTTGATGATTCAACAGCTGGGTGTTTAAAATATATGTTAAGTCAAGAAGAACTATTTGAGGAGTGTGTTGTTGCATTCTCTGAATTCTTTTCAATTGGACCGATTAATCAATTACATACGAATAAAGGGCAACTCGCAAGGCAGCAATGGTTATTAAACAACTTAACTTCTTATGATAGTTATTTTGAAGAAGAATATTTACCAAGATTTATGGAAACTTTAGAAGAACTACATTCTATTCCTAATGAAACACCGATTACCATTTGGAAGGCGGATAATGCCCATGAGCATGTAGGGGTTTGTTTTGCAATTGCGCAATTAAAAGATAAGAAAAATATTCGTGTTATGAATACTTCTGAAGCGAGTAGAGAAATATTAAAACAAGATTATGATATTCGTGGAACTGGAGAATTATCTCCTGAAAGTTTAGCTCTTTTCCAAAAAAGTTTTGTGCAATTTCCGTATTTAACTGAAGAGAAGCGAATGAAGTTTGCACATGAGTGGAATAGATTATCGCAAAGCATGGAGTTTTTAAGGGTTTGGAAAGACAATGAAGTGCATTCTGTACAAGAAGAATATTTTGACCAATTCATTATTGAGTGTGCGAAAAAAGTAGGTGCTGATAAAGACTTCCTTAAAGCTCCGAGAGTAATTGGTGAAGCGCTTGGTCTTGTAGAGCAATTAGTTGGGGATACTTTCTTAGAGTATCGCTTGAAAGTATTAATTAAACAAGAGGTATTTGAATTTGAAGGTTTATTAGAAGAAATGCGTTTTTATAGTGTGAAGTTGACAAAATAATAATATATTCCGTTTATAAAAAAGCTCGTATTTTTGAAAAAAAGATACGAGCTTTATTTTTTTAGTTTAATTTGGGCTATACATAAGCTTCCGATAGGTGTTATATCACATATGAATGTTAAAGGTAATGAATGAAAAGAAGGTGATTTGTTAATATGTATAACCAACAAAATTATCCATATGATCAAACGATGTATTATAATCCACAACAATACGGATATGAACCTGATATCGAAGTTAGAGAGGTTGAACTAGAAGATTATAGACCAGATGATGCGGAAGATGCTCCTACGTCACCACCACCGTCACAAGC
>NZ_JBFUIN010000729.1:0-1515 GCF_056401855.1 Bacillus sp. P4_D3 | reverse complement strand
GATATGCAAATACAACAGAAAGCCACTATTCCCACGAAGATAAGGAAGAAATTGCAGTTGTAATGAAAGGGGAAGTGTATGTGGAATTGGAAGGGAATGAATATTTTTTAGAAGAAGGAGATGTTGTCCGTATTCCACCGAACGTGAAGCATAGATTTTTGAATAAGAGTGATGGGATGAATCATATCTTATTTGTGTTAACACCTTCCTTAAGCTAAGGTAGAAATGTTTCGAGAGTTTTCACCTGGCTTTTTGGCAACTTTGTAGATGCTAAAAAGCCATTTTTATTAGGATTTAGAGGGGATAATAGAGATGGAAAATATAAATGTATTAAAAGATGGGCTTTCAATTATATCTCAGTGTAAAAAAGAAACAAATGATATTTGGCATGCACATTTTGGAGCAGCTGCAATTGCTAGTTATTTTTTTACTAAAAACAATAACATTGATGAAAAAACTGCCTGTAACATTTATTCTCAAGCGAAAATGATGCTCCATAAGCAAAGGTTAGGCGAAACAATTGATAATAAACAAGGTGTCAATTATCAAAGTGCTGAAGAAACGATAATCAAATCTTTGGAACAAACGATTGATGAACTCCATTGGGTTGGTCATAATGTAATTTACGCTTCTTTAAGTTTACTAGCCATTAAGGAGTTAAGTCATTGGGGGAGTGAGCAAGATATTAATAATATAGCAAACCTTATATTATCGTTTCAAAAAACAATTCCCGGTAGGTCTTGGATTGGTTTTACAACTAAAGAAGTAAAGCAATTAAGTATAAGTAATGATGAGATTCAAAGTGAAATTAAAAACCCAAAGCAATTATCAAAATTCATTTTAAATGAGTTATCAAAATTTCATGTTATATATAAGGCGGAATCACATCACGATTTAATTGGCCATATGCTTACCTTTTCACATGCGATTAATGTATTATATGACTTAGGGCATATAGAATTATTTCAACGAGGAATAAAACCACTATTAAAGCTAGTTTATGTACTTAGAAAAAGTCGCAATTTAATGCCGAATGCCCAAATAATATTGAATTCTCCTGTAGATCGTTTACCTCTCACAAAAGCAAAACAAGTTGATACACTTCCGCTAGATAATGCATTCTGGCTTAAAGACTACAGTGAATTTAATTGGGATTTTGGGCACATATTTAAATTTTCATATAGTTATTTTGATCACTTAACAAGGGTTCCAGAATATAAAGATAAAACATTTGAGAAATTCTGTTGTATATTAATGAGTAAAAGTCTCTAACTAATAGTAATTGGCACGTATTCATAAGCTTCAGTAACATATTTATAAAAATACGAAAATTTTTTGTAATAACTTATAATATTTTACGTGAGAGGATGTAGAATATGTTTATTTCTGTTACTAGAATGCGTCTAAAAGGAAAAAGGATGTTACCGTTCTTTTTTATATATACAACGAGAGCTGGATTACAGGCGAATAAAGCGAATGGCTTAATACATTCTTCATTTGCAAAAGAAGGATGGC
>NZ_JBFUIN010000728.1:0-1517 GCF_056401855.1 Bacillus sp. P4_D3 | reverse complement strand
TATTATATTTCAAATCATACTTTCTTCAAGATGATTTTGCTGTATACTATTTATATAGGTTTAATATAGTTTCTTGTGAACTGTATTGAAACAGAATATGTGATGATAAATTCTTAAACATGCAAATGAAAACATTTGTTTTCATTTCGTATATACATAAAAATGCTTTGTCAATTCTGTAGGGAGGTATTTCCATGGTAGAGAAAATGAATGAAGAAGTTATGAATTCAAAAGAATTACAAGTTGGTGACGTTGTTACAGGTTCTGTAACGAAAGTTGAAGAGAAACAAGTTCTTGTAAATGTTGGATACAAAACAGATGGCGTAATTCCGATTAGTGAATTAGCTAACGTTCATATTGAAAAAGCAAGCGATGTTGTAGAATTAGATCAAACACTTGAATTGAAAATTATTAAATTAGAAGAAGATGATCTTGTTTTATCTAAGAGAGCTGTTGACGCAGAAAAAGCGTGGGTAGAATTACAAGAGAAATTTAATTCTGGTCATGTATTTGATGTTACTGTAAAAGATATCGTGAATGGTGGGTTAGTTGTGGACCTTGGTGTTCGTGGTTTTATCCCAGCTTCACTTGTAGAGGTACATTATGTAGAAGATTTTGCTGACTATAAAGGAAAAACATTAACGGTGAAAATTGTTGAATTAGACCGTGAAAAAAATCGTGTTATTCTTTCACATAAAGCGGTAGTAGAACTAGAACTAGATTCTAAGAAAAAAGAAGCAATCTCTTCGTTAAAAGAAGGGGATATTGTTGAAGGAACAGTACAACGATTAACGGATTTTGGTGCTTTCGTTAACGTTGGTGGTGTGGACGGTTTAGTACACATTTCACAAATTTCACACGAACGTGTAGAGCAACCTTCTGAGGTATTAGAGCAAGGTCAAAAGGTAAAGGTAAAAGTGTTATCTGTTGATGCTGATACGCAACGTATTTCTTTATCAATTAAAGCAGCTCAGCCGGGACCTTGGGAAAATGTTGCTGGCGAAATAAAGGCTGGAGATATTCGTGAGGGCGTAGTAAAACGCCTTGTTACATTCGGTGCATTTGTTGAAATTTTACCTGGTGTTGAAGGGCTTGTGCATGTATCTCAAATTGCAAATCGTCACGTGAAAAATCCAAATGAAGTATTGGAAATGGGACAAGAAGTAAAAGTGAAAGTACTTGAAGTCCATGTAGCAGAAAAACGTATTTCTTTAAGCATAAAAGAAACGCTTGAAGAAAATAATGTAACAGAAGATTATAGCCAATATGAGCCAAATGCTGATTCTGCTACTTTCCAGTTAGGTGATATTATTGGTGAACAACTGAAAAAATTAAAGAAATAAAGAGGGGTACAAGTGGTAAGGGCAAAACGTAAATTAGATCATATTGAATATGCTCTTTCTACTGGTCAGTCTCGTACGCATGGCTTTCATGATATTGATTTTGTGCATCAAAGCTTGCCAAATTCAAGTTATGATACTGTAACATGTGAAACAAAAATCGGCGAACTTTCACTA
>NZ_JBFUIN010000727.1:0-1531 GCF_056401855.1 Bacillus sp. P4_D3 | reverse complement strand
GATACATTGACGTTTACAAAATTTTTTGACAAAATGAACTTATGGAATAGTAGGACAAGAATCTACTTATGAAGGGGATGGGGAAATGTTTTCAAATATTGGCTTTCCAGGGTTAATTTTAATTTTAGTAGCAGTGTTAATTTTATTCGGCCCAAAAAAGTTACCGGAAATTGGGAAAGCTTTAGGGGAAACGTTAAAAGAATTTAAAAAATCAACAAAAGAATTGACTGATGAGGCATTTCAAGAGAAGGAAAAAAATAAATAAAAGAATCTGATGGGTTTTTTCTCGGAATGGATAAATAAAGTGTGGTGAACGAGATGGAAGATCGGGAAATGAGCGTAGTAGAACATATTGTTGAGCTTCGCAAACGAGTAATATATACAGTATTATCCTTTGTATTATTTTTAATTATTGGATTTACTTTTACGAAGGATATTTATTTTTGGCTTGTAAAAGATTTACCAATGAAATTAACTGTTCTCGGTCCAAGTGATGTGTTGTGGATTTTTTTCTTGATTGCTACAGTATTTGCTATCGTTTGTACAATTCCTTTTGCTGCGATACAAATTTGGTTATTTGTAAAACCAGGTTTACATCCCAATGAACAAAAAATGACATTAATGTATATACCGGTATTGTCTATATTATTTATAGCAGGCCTATCTTTCGGTTATTTTATCGTTATGCCATTTTTATTTCATTTCCTAACTACAATTGGTAATGAGATGTTTAATACAATGTTTACAACGGAAAAATATTTTCATTTCGTATTAAATTTAACAGTTCCGTTTGCTGTTATATTTGAATTACCTGTAGTTGTTATGTTTTTAACGAGTATAGGTCTTCTAACGGCAGAATTTCTGCAGAAAATAAGAAGATATGCTTATGTCGTGTTGATTATAATTGCATCGTGTATATCGCCGCCAGATTTTTTATCACATAGTTTAGTAGCGGTACCGCTTATTTGTATTTATGAAATTAGTATCGCTTTATCAAAGATAGTTAGTAAACGAAAACAGAAAAGAGAAGAAGAAACACAGTCGAAAAGTGCCTCGTTATAAAGGTACTTTTTAATTTATTTGTTATACTCTAGCTATAATTGTATACAATATATAGAAGAAAAAAATTATAGAATCTCCAAAATTTAGACAAACTTTTCATTTTTATAAGGTTATACTGAAGTTATCAAGCTATATATGGGTAATAAGACTCCCGTCTTAAAGTATATATAGGACAGGGTTCGAATTAGGTGGATATAAATGAAGTATTAACTTCTAAACGGGGGCAGTTTAAGGATATTTTAGTATTCATAGGAAACCTACACTAAAAAACGTGTTAAAGAATAAAGTGGAGGAAGTTCAAAAATCCAACGAAAAAGAGGATTGATATTGTGATTACGAAAAGTTTTTATTTCACTCATGCAACAGGGAATTGTATTAAAATATTTGAAATCCCTGTCCTACAAACACAGCATCCATTAGCGTTTCTAATTCAGTCTCGTCTTCAATTGTTTATTGCAAAAATTCAAAA
>NZ_JBFUIN010000726.1:0-1531 GCF_056401855.1 Bacillus sp. P4_D3 | reverse complement strand
GTACATACTATGTTCTGGAGTTTTAGAGCGATGGTAATGAGTGGAACATTCATGCTTCTTCTAGGAGTGTACGGCTGGTTCTTATCAAGAAAAGATCGTTTAGCTGAAAAAACTTGGTATTTAAAATTAATGGTATATGCAATTGCACTACCGTTTATCGGAAATACAGTAGGTTGGATTATGACTGAAATGGGACGTCAGCCTTGGGTTGTCTTCGGTGTTATGAAAACAGAAGATGCAGTATCTCCAAATGTTTCATTTGGAGAAGTATTATTCTCTCTTGTTTCATTCACATCACTATATGTAATTATTGGAGGCATTACTGTTTACTTATTCGTTCGTATCATTAAAGGACATGCGAATAAGAAAACGAAAAAGGATTATCAGAGCCATGATCCATTTGATAAGGAGGAAGAGTATGTTATCTCTTAATGAGTTGTGGTTTCTAATTATCTCAACCTTATTCGTTGGCTTCTTTGTACTTGAAGGTTTCGATTTTGGTGTAGGAATCGTTTCAAGGTTTTTAGGAAAGAATGATTTGGAAAAGCGTATATATTTAAATACAATTGGACCGTTTTGGCACGCAAATGAAGTATGGCTTGTTTGCGCTGGTGGCGCTATGTTTGCGGCATTTCCGCACTGGTATGCAACTTTATTTAGTGGGTTCTACATTCCGTTTGTGTTTATGCTTCTTGCTTTAATTATAAGAGGCGTTTCCTTTAAATTCCGTGCGAAAATAGAAAACCATAAGTGGAAAAGTTTCTGGGATTGGGGCATGTTTATTGGAAGCATGTTACCTCCTATACTTTGGGGAGTTGCAATCGCAAACTTTATGACAGGTGTACCAATTGATGGAAGTAAAAATATGGTAGGCGGATTCATGAAATTACTTCACCCATTTGCGTTACTTGGGGGAGTTATGTTTCTTCTTCTATGTATTGTTCATGGTTTGCAATTCCTTACTATACGTACAACAGGAAAATTACGAGAACGCGCACGTATTGCCGCGACAAAGATTGCACCTTTTTCATTAATAACACTTCTTGTTTTTGCAGCTGTAGGGTTATGGAAAACAGATATTTTCACCGCACATGGTTCAGAGTGGCTAATGGTTCCAATTGGAGCTTTTGTAGCGCTATTTGTTTCTACTTTATTAAATAAAAGAAGAAGAGATGGTTGGGCCTTCTTTATGACAAGTTTAACAATCATTTTGCTAAGTGCAAGTGTGTTCATCGGTATGTTCCCGCGTGTCATGATTAGCTCATTAGGAGCGGTAAATGATTTGACAATTTATAATGCGGCATCAGGACCTTATGCATTAAAACTGATGAGCTATTTCTCTCTTGCTATTTTACCGTTTGTTATCGGTAGTCAAATATGGAGTTTCTATGTATTTAGACAACCTGTTAAGTCAGACAAAGATTTGGAGTACTAATGAAAAGAAAAAGAGGACTTCCGTCGTATCCTGGTAGCCGAGTTTTATATGTAACTTTAAGTCTTATTAGCATTTTAGAGGCGTGTAGTATCATTG
>NZ_JBFUIN010000725.1:0-1535 GCF_056401855.1 Bacillus sp. P4_D3 | reverse complement strand
GAATAATATAAATATCGTTAATACAAAAACAATAATCTTTTTCATAAACTCTCCTTTTCGAAAAATTATAATAGAATAATATAAATAACCTACTTTTACAACTACTAAACTAAATTTTAATTTATCTTTCTATTCACCTATATAATATCAAGTAATTGGGAAGAGTTACACTTAACGAACAGATGCGTTAGTTCAATAAGAAAAACGATCTTCAACAATCGGGCGCTATTGTTGAATAAACCTTAGATTTTTAAACGACTTTATTGTTATATTTTTGAGTACAGTGAAGTATCTTATATCGAAAATTAAACAACTATATTTTAACCCCGTCCTAAATTTAGAACGGGGTTATGCTTGTTTTAGGTTTTAAAATTTAATAGCTTTATTGTCTTTTTACATATTCTTTATTAAAAGACTAACAGGTGACTTGCAAAGCAAGTTACCTGATGTTACACTCTAACTACATACTAACTTGCATAGCAACCTACTGAAAGGAGATGAATCGATGCATAGCCAAATGCTAAAAGGTGTATTAGAAGGCTGTATTTTATATATCATCTCACAAGAAGAAGTATACGGTTATGAACTAAGTACCAAATTGAATCAATATGGCTTTACGTTCGTAAGTGAGGGCAGTATTTATCCACTTTTATTGCGTATGCAAAAAGAAAAGTTAATCGAAGGAACTTTGAAAACCTCTAATCTAGGACCTAAACGTAAGTATTATCATTTAACAAAGAAGGGATTAGAACAATTAGAGGCATTTAAGGAAAGTTGGGATATGGTATCAACAACTGTAAATCGGTTACTAGGAGGGGAAAAACAAAATGAAACCAGATGAAATGGCTAAAATGAATAATGAAAAAAGAAAGCTACTAACAGAAGAAAATGAACTAGCTTATGGAAATATGTTAGTGTATATTCGCTGTTCAAATGTTCCTGAAAGGCAATCAGAAGAACTATTATTGGAGATTTTAGACCACCTTCTTGAATCTCAAAAAGAAGGAAAAAATGCTTATGATGTATTTGGGGAGGATCTTCCAACGTATTGTGACGAATTAATTGCCGCCCTACCTCAACAAACAATGTTTGAAAAATTTTCAACAATTGGTTTTATTATTAGTTTACTACTTGCTATTCAATTTGGAATAGATACGATATCTGCTGTAATAACTTCGTTTTTTCAAAAAAACTATCAAACTGGAGGTGTGTCATTTGATATTCTGGAAACCACACTATCTGTCATAATTCTTATTGGAGGTCTTTATATTATTTTATATGTAATGAAAGGATTCTCGTTTAAATTCATAATGAATTGGAAGAGCCGAATTATATTTGTATTATCAATTTCTATTCCATTTGGAATATCAGTATTATTACATATGCATTTTAAAAAACACCCTTATCTTTCTTATAATTTAAGTTTATGGCAAGGTGCCTTGATAGCTCTATTTTTCTATATTTTATATAAATTTTTATTTAAAGCATCAAGATTCTAATAACTTATTTAAAGAGCATATATATCGCTATTAAGC
>NZ_JBFUIN010000724.1:0-1536 GCF_056401855.1 Bacillus sp. P4_D3 | reverse complement strand
TAATGAAGGAGCAAGGGTATATTTCTGAAGAACAATATAGTCAGGAGAAAGAATCAGGTCTTGTATTACGACGTGGTGTTGACGATAAATRTAAGGGGAAATATTCTCAATACGTAGATTATATTATTAGAGAAGCGATGGACAAGTATGAATTAACACAAAATGAAATTTTAGCAGGTGGTTATCGTATTTATACGGAACTTGACCCGAAAAAACAACAAGCGGTTGAAGATGTTGTGAATAATGATAGTTATTTTAAAGATAGTGGTTCAGATCAGCTTATGCAAACTGGAGTGGTCCTTATGAATCCAAAAACTGGCGGTGTTCCGGCTTTAGTTGGAGGTAGAGGTCCTTATCAATTTTTACAGTTTAATCATGCAACACAATTAAAAAGACAGCCAGGTTCAACGTTAAAGCCTCTTGCAGTGTATGTACCAGCGTTAGAGCAAGGATATGAAGTATACGATGTCTTAAAAGATGAACCGTTTAATATTAAAGAATATGCACCACAAAATAGTGATCATACGTTCCATGGTAATGTAACGATGTATGAAGCAGTGGCAAAGTCGTATAATGTTTCAGCAGTTTGGCTATTAGAGCAAATTGGATTAGATAAAGGATTGAAATCTTTAGAGCGGTTTGGTATTCCATTAGAGCCTGAAGACCGTACGTATCCGATTGCTTTAGGAGGTATGCATGTAGGGACTTCACCATTTGTAATGGCTCAAGCGTATAGCGCATTTGCAAATGATGGTGTCCAAGTAGAAGCTCATGCCATTAGAGAAATCCAAAATGCTGAAGGGGAAACAATTGGAAAATGGTATAAGAAAGAAACTCGTGTGACGAATGAGAAAGTTGCCCAAAAGATGACATACTTATTAAAAGGTGTTATTGAAAGGGGAACAGGTGAAAAAGCGAAAGTTAATAATATCGATACCGCAGGCAAGACAGGGACTACCCAGCTTGTAAATGGACCAAGCACTGGTGCGAAGGATTCGTGGTTTGTTGGATACACACCGGATTTAGTAGGTGCGATTTGGGTAGGGTATGATAAAACGGATAGTGAGCATTATGTGCCAGGAGGCAGCCAAATTACAACGACAATGTTCCGGGACATTATGAAGAAAGCGAATGGAAATCCAACTCAAAAGGCATTTCAGTTATCACTAATACCTGAGGCGGATTATACAAAACAATTAAAAACGATTGAGGAAGAAAAACGAAGGAAAGAAGAAGAGAAAAAACGAAAAGAAGAGGAAGAACAAAGAAAAGAACAGCAAAATGAATGGATAGATAAAGTAAAAGAGTGGATTCCATTTTGGTAAAAAAAGAGGCGAATAACGAGTTCGCCTCTTTTTTATGAGAAATGAGTGATTTTATCTCGATTCAAAATGTGGCAACAGAAAAGAAGTTAGGTGAGAATCGAGCTGCCTATAAAAATTTGATTGGTTTAACTTAATAATAAGTGGGGATGGGAAAAGCTCCACTTATTAAAGCTTCAGTTTATTTATTTAGTGTAACATTGGTCCTGCCGAA